>CAYHRZ010000778.1:0-2064 GCA_964359125.1 uncultured Klebsiella sp.
TGGCAGTCGCGGGCAGGATGTCGACATCAAGGGGCTGATCGAGCAGATCGTCCGCGCGCTGGTGGACCACCCGGAGCAAGTCCGGGTCACGGAGATCGAGGGTACGCACTCCGTCGTGCTGGAGTTGTCGGTGGCGAGCGACGACGTGGGCAAGGTGATCGGCAAGAAAGGGATCCACGCCGACGCGATTCGGCGGCTCGTCCATGCCATCGGTGGCAAGACCAAGAAGCGCTACGTCCTGGAAATCCTCGAGGACTGAGCGCGCCGCGGCCCGCCGGTCGCCGGTGGAATAGGCGCGGTGTCGTGCGCACGATGTTCCCGTTGTTGATCCTGGCGCTGGGTTGCCCCTACGTCAGCGAGGCGGACCGCGCGGAGGCGCTCGACAGCGACGGCGACGGCGTGGTCGACGGGCGGTACGGGGGCGAGGACTGCGACGACGGCGACGCCAGCATCGGCGCGCCGCAACCGTACTTCGCCGACGGCGACCTCGATGGCTATGGCGTGGGCGACTCGACCACGGCGTGCGTGTGGCCTGCTGGCGCCGCCGGTCGCGACGGGGACTGCGACGACGACAACGCGAGCGTGCACCCGGACGCCGGTGAGAGTTGCGAGACGCCGGGCGTCGACGACGACTGCGACGGCCTCGTCGACGACAACGACAACGACTGGGTCGACAGCACCGCGTGGTACCCCGACGCCGACGGCGACGGGTGGGGCAGCGCGGCCGACCCGGTGTACGCCTGCGAGGCGCCTGCCGGTCATGGTTCGGGCGGGGACGACTGCGACGATGCCGACGCCAGCACCCACCCCGGGGCCGCCGAGTTGCCCTTCGACGAGGTCGACAACGACTGCAACGGGGTGGTCGACGAGAATGCCCTCGTCGGTTCGGGCCCCTTCGTGTTTCACCGGCTCGGCGTGCTGTCGCCGGACCTCGGGCACGGGGTGCTGGGCATGGATCTCGACGGCAACGGTGCGCGCGACGTGGTGTTGGGCGCGCCGGGCTCGGCGACGGCGTTTGGCTTCACCGGCGCCGCCATCGCGGCCGGGGATCCCAACGAGGGCACCGAGGTCAGCAGCGGCGAGTGGCAGTTGCAGGACGGGAGGGCCCTGGCGGCGATGGAAATCGCCTCGGGCGACCTCGACGACGACGGCGTCGACGACCTCGTTTTCGGCTCCACCGGCGGCGACGAGACCGCCGGCGGCTACTACCCCTCGGTGTCGGTGGTCTACGGCCCCGTCGCCCAGGGCAGCATCTACGCCGACGTGCGGCTCGAGGGGGAGGGTATCTACTCGATATTCGGAGCGGCACTGGCCACCGGGCCGGTCACCCTCGGGGGCGCGGACGCCTTGCTCGTGGGGGCACCGCAGGAGGCGGAGTGGTGTGGCGCCGCGTACTTGCTGCTCGGGCCGCTCGCCGATGCCGGCGCGGTCTCAAACCTCGTGTACGAGGGTGGTCTCGGCGCAGGCGGCGTGAAGTTCGTCGACCCCTGCGACACCTCGGAGAGCGTGTACAGCCGCGGACAACTGGGGAACGCCGTGGCCCTCTTGCCGCTGACAGCGGGCGACGCCTGGCCGATCGTGGCCGCCCCGGCCGCCGACCACCGGCGCACCGACCAGGGCGCGGTCTTCATCTTCGGCGACGAGCTGGTGGCGGGCATCCCCGTGGATCTGGACGCCGGGTCCGGCCGGGGCTTTGCGGGCATCGCGAGCGGCGAGTACTTCGGCACGGCGTTGGCCGCCGGCGACGTCGATGGCAGCGGCTACGCCGACCTGATCGTCGGGGCGATGTACGCCGACGGCGAGGCCGACGACAACGGTGCCGTCTACGTGTTCTTGGACGTGGAGCGCCGGGAAACCCCCTGGGACGGGGCAGAGAACGCCGACGTGACGCTGCTCGGGAACGACCGCAACGAGATCGACAACACCACCAACCTCGGCGCGTCGGTGGCGATCCTGGGCGACGTCGACGGCGACGGCGAGGTCGACGTCGCGATGGGCGGGCCGGGTGAGCTCGGTGCCACCGGTGAACTGATATCTATCCTGAACCCGTTACTTGCTAGATAA
>CAYHRZ010000779.1:0-2060 GCA_964359125.1 uncultured Klebsiella sp.
ACGCGCCTCCCGAGGTCCGCAAGAGTATCGAGAAGCGCATCCAGGCCATGAGCCCCGGCAAGAAGATCAAGCTCGCCTACCTCGGCAACAAGGAGTCGCGGTCGGTGCTCATCCGCGACCGCAACAAACAAGTGGCCTCGGCGGTGGTGAAGTCCGGGCGCATGACGGACAACGAGGCCCTCAACGCGGCCGGCAACCGAAACATGCACATGGACGTGCTGCGCGAGATCGCGGCAAACCGCGAGTGGATGCGGAAGTACCCGGTGAAGGTTGCGCTGGTCAACAACCCGCGCACGCCGCCCTCGGTCGCGGTACCCATCGTTTCCAGCCTTCAGAAGCGGGAACTCGAGGCCCTGTCGCGCAACCGCAACGTGTCGAGCGTGGTGTTCACCCTCGCGCTGAAAATGGTGCGCCAGAAGGCGCAGGGCGCCGAGAAAGAGAAGGGCGGGTAGGCGAGGGGCCGGGCGCCTCGCTCGGCGGCGCCTACCGGCCCGCGAGGTCCAGGACCAGCGGCAGCGACGCCTGCGACAGGGCAATCGAGGCCGTGCGGGGAACTCCCCCGGCGAGGTTGGGCACGCCCACGTGGACGATGCCGTCGACGACCGCTGTTGGTCGCGACAGCGAGGTGACGGGGGTGGACTCGAACGCGCCGCCGTCCGCGATGGACAGGTCCACCACCACGGCACCGGGTTCGAGCAACGACAGGTGGGCGCGGCTAGCAACCCGCGGCGCCGGCCCGTCGCCGGCGCGGACGGCGGCGATGACCACGTCGGCGGCCACCAGCGCCCGCTCCACCTCGTGGGGGGTCGCCCACCGAGACTGCACGCCAGGAAGCCGAAGGGCACGCAGGCAGGCGATGTCGGTGTCGAGCACCGTCACGCTGGCACCCACGGCGCTGGCGAGCGCCGCCGCGGCTCGCCCAGCCGCCCCTCCGCCGATGACCACCACGTTCGCCGGCTCGACGCCCGGCACGCCGCCCAGCAACAAACCCCGGCCGCCCTGTTGTCGCGACAGGGCGAAGCTGGCCTGCTCGACCGCGAGTCGACCCGCGATCTCGGACATGGCCTCCAGCACCGGGCGCCGCCCCTCGACCTCGATCCGCTCGAGGTGCACGTGCCCGCTGACGTCGTCGCCAGCGTGGTGACAAGCTGCCACCCGCTGTCCAGGCCGTAGCAGCGTGCGCTCGTGCGCGGAGGGCCGCAACACCTTCCACACCAGCTCGCCGCGGTCCAGGCACTCTTCGGCCGTGGTGGCCACGGAGGCCCCGGCCCGGATGTACTCGTCGTCGGCGAAGCCGCTGTCGAGGCCCGCCGACTGCTCCACCCACACCTCGTGCCCAGCCCCCACCAGGCCACGCACCGCTGACGGCGCCGCCGCCACGCGGCCCTCGCCCTCGTAGGTTTCCTTCGGGATGGCCACGCGCATCCGTCGTGCCTAACTTACCTGCGCCGTGACGCGCCCGAGCCGATGAGGTAGCGTACTGGCACCGGAGGCGGTCATCGACCCCGAAGTTTCTCAGCCCGACGCGCGACACATCGACTTCGACGACGCCGACCGCCTGCGGGAAGTGGCCGGGGAACTCGGTCGCCACTTGGTGCTGGTGGGCAAAGCCACCGGTGCCCGGCTCTCGCAGCGTGGCTCGTCCATCCGCGTGGGCGGTACCCCCGCCGCGATCGACGTCGCCGTGGCCGCCCTGGAGCAACTCTACGCGCTGGCTGGAACCGGCATCCACCTCACGCCGATCGACGTGGACCAGGCCTGCCGCCTGCTCCGTGCCGACCCGCAGGCGAAACTGCTCGAGTACCACGCTGACACGGTGCTGGTGGGCACTCGCAAGAAGGCAATCTACCCCCGTACCCCCATGCAGCGTGCCTATATCCGTGCGTTTTCGCACCACGACGTCGTTTTCGGCCTGGGGCCGGCAGGCACGGGGAAGACGTACCTGGCGATGGCGGTGGCCGTCGCGGCATTGCTCAAGGAGCGCGTGCGTCGCATCGTCTTGTGCAGGCCCGCCGTGGAAGCAGGTGAGAAGCTTGGCTTTCTCCCGGGTGACATCGCCG
>CAYHRZ010000780.1:0-2058 GCA_964359125.1 uncultured Klebsiella sp.
GCTCCCGCTGTTGCGCCCGGCCCTACTCCCGGCGGTGATCCTTGGCAGCGTGTGGACCTTCAACCAGTTCAACGTCATCTACCTCGTGTCGGGAGGCGAGCCCGATGGCAGCACCGACATCCTCGTGTCACAGGCCTACCGCTGGGCGTTTACCCGTGGCCACCGCTACGGCTATGCCGCCGCCTACGCGGTCATCATCTTCGGCGTGCTCTTGCTCTACGCCCGCGGCGCCAACCGCCTCGCCGGGAAGAAGGTGATCTAGTGCGATCCCCTTCCCTCCCCCGCGTGATTTTGACACACGCGGCACTGGTGCTGCTCACCGTCGCCACGCTTTTGCCGTTGTTGTGGGTGGTCCGCATGGCGCTCTCACCCTCGCAGGGCTTCTCGCTGGGCCTGTCCTTGAGCGGGTGGACCCTCGACAACCTGCAGAGCGTGGTGAGCACCACCACGTCGACCGGCGAGTGGTTGTTCGCGCGCCAACTGTTCAACAGCCTCGTCGTCAGCACCGCCACGGCGGCCCTGGGCGTGGTGCTCGCCTGCACCAGCGGCTACGCGCTCTCCCGCTGGAACTTCCCCGGTAGGGAGCGGCTGATGGGCACGTTCCTGGTGATGCAGATGTTCCCGGCGGTGGTGATGAGCGTGCCGCTCTACATGCTGCTCGACGCCCTGCACCTGCTCGACTCCCTCGCCGGGCTCGTGCTGGTCTACGCCACCACGGCGGTGCCCTTCGCCACCTGGAACCTCAAGGGCTACTTCGACACCATCCCGCGGGAGCTGGAAGAAGCCGCCACCATCGACGGCGCCTCCCGCTTCACCACCTTCACCCAGGTGATCCTCCCCCTCGCCCGCCCCGCGATCGCGGTGACGGCGTTGTTTTCGTTCATGGCGGCGTGGAACGAGTTCATCCTCGCCGCCACGCTGATGGGCGACGAGCGCGCCTACACCCTGCCCGTGGTGCTCAACGGCTACGTGGGCGAGTTCGGCGCGGAGTGGGGGAAGTTCGCCGCGGGTTCCATCCTCGTGAGCATCCCGGTGGTGGCCCTGTTCTTCGCCTTGCAGAAGCAGCTCGTGGAGGGGCTCACCGCCGGGGGCGTGAAGGGGTGAACGTCGCGCCGGGAAACTCGCCCCTTGCCGCCGTGCCCCTCCCCGGCGTAGGCTCCGGGAGGTGAAAGCCTCCCCCGCCCGGAACTGCGCCCTGCTGCTCGCCCTCGCGGCCTGCGGCCAGGACTACCAGGTGGCCGAGGGGTCCGGTGCCGTGGTGGTGAGCCCGGACCTCGTCGACGCCGGCGCGGTGTCGGTCGGCAGCGAACAAGTGATGCTCGTCAATGTCAGCCACGCCAGCGGTGGCCGGGTGAAGGTCCTGGCGGTGGAGGTCCAGGGGGCCGACAGCAGCGCCTTCGCGGTCGAGGGCGATCCCTACCTGGACCTGGGCGTCGGCGAGCGCGGCGAGATCTTCTTCATGTTCACGCCGGGCGAGGCCGACTACTTCCTCGCGCAGGCCACGATTGTCACCAACGCAGCGAAAGACGCGGAGCAAGTTGTAACCCTCCGGGGCCAGGGCGTCTGGGCCACGGCGGAGTTGCTCCCCGCGATTGTCGACTTCGGGGCGGTGGCGGCGGGTAGCATCGCCGAGGCCGAGGTCGCGCTGTTCAACAGCAGCAGTTCCACGCTCGTCCTCGACACGCTCAGCTTCGGCGACGGTCGCTTCTCCAGCACCCTCGAACTCCCCGCCGAGGTGGCGGCCGGGGGAAGCCTGCCGATCCCGCTGGCCTACGCCGCCGACACCGCCGACGAGGTGGCGGCCACGCTCGAGGTGACCGTCAGTCCCGCGGCCACCCTTCCCCTGGTGGCCCTGCGCGCCAACGCCTGCGCCACCGGTGGCGGCTCGCTCTACGACCGCGACGGCGACGGGTTCTCCGCCTGTGGCAGCGACTGCGACGACGGCAACGCCTCGGTGAACCCCACCGCCCCGGAGGCCTGCAACAGCGTCGACGACGACTGCGACGGGGTGGTCGACGAGCACACCTCCTGTGCCGACGACGACGGCGACGGATTCTC
>CAYHRZ010000781.1:0-2057 GCA_964359125.1 uncultured Klebsiella sp.
CATCCACGGCGAGGCGGGGAAGGCGATGTAGGCGTCGGAGTTGCAGTAGATCACCTGCGGCGCGAGGGGGACACGTTTCAAGCGACGCCCCGGGAGGAGCGGCCACGATATTGCAGAGCGGGAGAGAGAAGTCAAGGGTCGCGACCCCTGGAGTCGCGCCGGTGCTGCCCGCGGGTGAGGTGACCGCCCGCCCTGCGGATACTGCACACGTCGCGACACGTTCAGCACGTGTGGGCGACACAACCTCCACCAGGCCTCAGCCCTCACCCCGGTTGTGTCGGGCGCGGCGCCCCGCGGGAGTCGAGAGACGCCTCGCCCGGCCCTCGGGCAACGGTAGGATGCCGGTTTTCTCCCAGTGACCACCCGCATGCGAGCACCGTTGCCGACAAAACCTCCACCAGGCCCCAGCCCTCACCCGGGTTGTGTCGGGCCGCCGTCGCCCGTACGTTCCGCCGACACTCGCGTCGTGTCCCCCAACGGCGAGGCCACCGTCCCCCGCTGGCGGGGTGCGGGGGGACACAGTTCACCGCGGACTCCGGGAGGAGCGGGCACGACATCGCACGGGGAGAAGTCAAGGGTCGCGACCCCTGGAACTGCCTGCCGAAACGCGTCACCGCCACGCGGGAACGAGGTTCACCAGCGCGCCGAGCGCGGTGACGCCGTGGGCGGCGAGCGGGGGCGCGTCACCCACGACGAGCTCGTAGCGCCACTCGCCGCGTCTCACCTGCCGCCCGTAGATGCGTGCCGCCTCGCCACTGGGGAGGTGGCCACTGACCTGGAGCGGGGGCGGGTGCACCGAGCGGTGGGGACGCGCCCGGTAGTCCCGCGCGGGGTGCAGCGAGAACCTCGGCAAGAAGGGTCGGTGGCTGAGCAGGCGCAACGCCTCGCAGGCTGCCATCACCGCCACCAGCGGGTCGCTCGCGACCAGCAGGTACTCGCCCAGGCCCGGCAGCACCGCGCGGCAACGGTAGCGGCCCGGCCCGGCGGCCTCCGGCGGGTCCACCTCGCCGCTGGCGTACACCTCGTCGTCGCGCCACCAGGGCCAGAGCTCATCGTCGGGCGCGTCGCCCAGGTCACCCCGGCCCGGGGATCCCGCCACGCGCCAGGGGGCGAGCACGCGGGCGAGCGCGGCGTCGAGGCTACCGCTCGACCAGCCGCGGGTGAGCGCGGGGCGGCGGGAGGCCCGGCGCTCTCCAGCAGGTGGGGGTCTGGCGAGCAGCCTGCTGAGCCCCCCCTCCCACCCCACGGCAGCGCCAGACAGGCACGAACTGAAGGTCGGCGCGTACATCCGGACGCATCCGCCGTACTGGAAGCGGGTGGTGCCAAACCACGATCGTCCTGCCCCACGACCGAGGCGCACGATGATCTCCCCGAGGCCAGGGAGCGTCTCCGCGACGCCGATACCACCGGACCCGGGGGCGCCGACCGCGGAAGCCGATTCGCGAACCACTGGCCGCGTCGATGACTGGTAGCTAGCGAAGGCGACGCACGTAGCGACCTCCCACAGCAGGAGGAAGCTGCTGGCGTTCGCGAGGTGCCACGTCGGACCGGCTGCGAGGCGGCCGACGGCGCGCCAGCCGCCGACGGGACCTGCCACGCGCCAGAGGCTGAGGGACGTCAAGGGATCCCCGATCCGCAATATGCGGCCGCCCGTCTCCGGGAGGAGTTCCGGCGACTGGGCCACGCGAGCGAGAGCCAAGTCGATGGGCAGAGCGGGCAGCGGGCCGACCTCGGCTTGGGGCCGGTTGAACCCCCCGCCACCCACGTCGCCAAGCCTCATCGTCTCCCGTGCTCTCGGTAACAAAAGTTCTCTCGCTCGTGCTCCGATCTCACGACCGCGTTGCTCCAGCAGCGCCCCCGCACCGACTCGTCACTGTATTTCCGGCACCACGCAAGCCAGTACTCCCCGCCCCACACGGCCGCGTTCAAGCACTCCTCCAGCTTGCTACGGCTCCCCCCCCCTACGAGAGGCGCTTCCAGCTCACCGTTGGGGCCCTCGCCCCCGAAGTCGTCGAACCCGTGGCCCCCCATCCGGTCCCACCAGTCGCCCCAGGGGT
>CAYHRZ010000782.1:0-2055 GCA_964359125.1 uncultured Klebsiella sp.
CGGCGGCACCAGCGACGTGGGTATCGTGAGCATCTTCTCGGGGATGTAAGCGTGCCCAGGATTCGCGCCGTGGCGGGCCTGCCTACGCCTCGTCAGGCGAGGGGATCGTGCGGAGCACCTCGTCGAAGCTGGTCTCCCCGGAGAGCGCCCGCGCGATGCCCGCCTCCCACATGAAAATCGCGCCGCTATCCTTCGCCGCCTCCATCATCGCCGCCTCGCCGGACTCCTTGCGGATCGCCTCTCGCAGCGCGCTGCCCGGGGCCACCATCTCGTACACCGCCACGCGCCCGCGGTAGCCGCTCTGGTTGCACGCCTCGCAGCCGGCGGCCTGTTTGTGACAGGCGTGTTTCACCTGCTCCGGGCTGAGGTTGAAACGGTCGACGGTGGCCTGGGGGACCGGGGCGATGCGGGCGCACTTGGTGCACAGTCGCCGCAGTAGCCGCTGGGCCACCACCAGTTGCACGCTGCTGGCCACGAGGTAGGGCGGGATCCCCATGTCGCCGAGGCGCGTGAAGCTCTCGATCGTACCATTGGTGTGCAGGGTCGAGAGCACCAGGTGCCCGGTCAGCGCGGCCTTCACCGCGATGCCCGCCACCTCGGAGTCCCGCATCTCGCCCACGAAGACGACGTCGGGATCCTGCCGGAGAATGGATCGCAGCGCCGCCGCGAAACTGACACCCCCCTTCTCTTGGACCTGGACGTGGTTGATACCGGGGAGGGTCTGCTCCACCGGGTCCTCGATGGTGACGATGTTGATGTCGGGGTCGTTGATGAGGTTGAGCACGGCGTGCAGGGTGGTGGTCTTGCCGCTGCCGGTGGGGCCGGTGACGAGTATCATGCCCTGCGGCATGGCAGAGACGCGCTTGATCGTCCCGAGTTGCGCGGGAGAGAATCCGAGGCGCGCCAAGTCGGCAAGGTGGGCCTCCTTTTTCAAGAGCCGGATGACGGTCTTCTCGCCGTGGACGATGGGCAGGGTGGACACGCGGAAGTGGAGCTCCTCGTCCTTGCCCTCGATGGCGATGTGGCCGTCCTGGGGCTTGCGCCGCTCGGCGATGTCCATGTGGGCCATCACCTTGATGCGCGAGACGATCGGCGCCCCCACCGCCACGGGGGGGGCGAGGATGGTCTTGAGCGCGCCGTCGACCCGCAGCCGGATGCGGAGCACGGAGTCGTAGGGCTCGATGTGGATGTCGCTGGCGCGCTGGTCCACCGCGTAGCGGAGCAGCCAGTCCACGAGGCCGACGAGTGGCTTGCCGTCGAGCTCGCCGTGACCCTGTAGGGCGCGGGAGGCGTCGCCGTGCCCGTCGGTCTCCAGGCGCTCCAACACCTGCCGTGGCGGGTAGCGTAGTTCCACGAAGCGCCGGAAACTGGAGTCGCCCACCAGGCGGGCCTCCACGTAGCGGTAGCCTGTCCGCTGTCGGACATCGCGGATGGTGTCGTCGTCGCCGGGGTTGGTCATGCCCAAGACCAGCGCCCGCCCCTCGACACCGAGCGCCACGCACTCCCGCTGACGGACGAACTCCTCAGGTAGGAGGCGGAGCATGTCCTCGTTGGGCGTCAGCGGCTCCACGTCGCTGCTGGCCAGCCCCACCTGGGCGGCGATGCCGCTGGTGAGCTGCTCCTCGCTGAGGTGGCCGAGGGTGATCAGCGCGGCGCCGAGGCGGCCGCCGTGGGCGCGCTGGTAGGCGAAGGCCTCCTCCACCTGGACGCGGGTGCACATCCCCGCGTCGACGAGCACGTCGCCGATGCGGCGCCGTGTTTTCGCGGGCGCCTCGGGCGCGACCTCCGCTACGGGGGGCGCGGTCGTGTTCGTTTGGAGTTGCATGGGCCTGCTCGCGTTCGGCCCCCCTTCGGGAGGGCGGCGCCCTGCTTGAGGGTGGGCGCGGCCAACACATGTGGTCGAGTGTCGCGCTACCTTTCGCCGCGCGTCCGATTGTCGCGCTACCTTTCGCCGCGCGTCGAAACGTCGCGTGGGTGCCACGCGGCGGACAGCGCGGCCGCGGCATAGCCTGGGGCGTGGTCCCCGAGTTCCAGCGCCGTCTCCTCCGCCACGAC
>CAYHRZ010000783.1:0-2053 GCA_964359125.1 uncultured Klebsiella sp.
ACCCCCTCGAGGGCGACACCGTCCACGCGCCGCTGGCCCGGGCCCTGGCCGAACGCGGACTGGAGGTGTCGGTGGTGCAGGAAGGCCCGCGGGCGGAGTCGGTCCGGGTCGACGGCGTGCGCCTCGCCGTGGTGCCCCCAGACTCCCGGACGCGCCTGTTGCGCGGGGTGGTGGCGCGTCGGCCTTTCCCGGCGGCCCACTCGGTCGCGACGTCGGTGGTGCGGGCCGTCGCCGAACTCGCCCCTGACATCATCCATAGTTTCGACCTCGTGGCCTACCCGACGCTGGCGTCGCTGGGACGGGTCGCGCCGGTCGTCGCCACCTTCCACGGGGGCGCGCCCGTTCGCTCCCGCTTGCGACGACCGTCCGAGCGAGCGGCGCTGCGCGGTGTCGTTGCCTGTTTCACGGCGGCCGAGCAGGCGGACGGCTGGTTGCGGGCGGGGTCGCTGGCCCCGTCGCAGGTCCGGGAGGTCAACGAGGTGTCGAGCACGTTCCCCTTCGCCCCCCGGCGGGTGCCCGGCCGGGCGGGGGCGCCCGCGCTCTTGCACCTGGGGCGCCTGGTGCCCGTCAAGGATCCCGCCACGACGGCGGCTGGCTTTCGCAAGGTGCTCGAACGACTTCCCGCGGCGGTGCTGCACCTGGCCTACCAGGACGGGGCCCTGCGCTCGTGTTTCGATGGGCTACCCGTGGTTAACCACGGAAACGTCGCGAGCGAGTACGTGCTCGAACTCCTGCACGGTTGCGACGTCCTCGTGCAAAGCAGCCTCCGGGAGGTGTGCGGCCGGGCGGTGGTGGAGGCGCTGGCCGCCGGGTGCGTGCCCGTTGTCAGCGACATCCCGGCCTTTCGCAAGTTGCTTGGCCCCCTGCCGACGCTGTTCGCGCGGGGCGACAGCGACGCCCTCGCCGCCGCCGTGGACCGGGCGCTTGCCCTGCCTCGCTCGGAGGTCAGGCGACGGTTCGACGACGCGGCCTCCTGGTCGGTCATCGCCGCGAAGTACCACGCGATCTACGATGAACGGCTCTACGCGAGTCCGTCGTAGCTCACCATCACGCCGCCGAACTGCGCCCAGGGGTCGCTCCGGAGCCACTCCACCTCGTCGACGTAGGCCGCGATGTCGCGACCGGGGTGACACATGACTTCCAGGGTGTCGACCCGCCAACCCGACTCCAGCGCCACCCGCACGCGGTTGGCCGGTGCGAACCCGTCGCTGCTCCACAGTCCCGACAAACGCAGTCGCGTCCCGGTGGCGTGTGCCCGCGCGACCCGGCGGAGGCCCACCGGAGGCACGGCGCCCACGCCCCGCACCCAACGCACGTTGTACTTCCGCGCGACGGCGGCCACCGCGTCGAGCACCACGGGCTGCCAGTGCAGGTGCTGGTGGCTGTCGACGTGCGAGATCCGGGCCCCTACTTTGAGCAGGCGGTCGGCCTGGGCGCTCATCTCGGCCACGAGTCCGGCCCGCGCGCCCACCGGCCAGGCGACCGGACGCTGCGGCATCCAGCGGTCCAGCCCGGACCCGAGGGGCGCGAACTCGGACACGTCGACGTGGAGCCCCACGGCCCGGCCGGCCAGCCACGGCGCCAGCGCCGGGAACTGCGGGCCGGTGACAATCACGCTGGCGTCGGAGATCCAGCCCTCGTCGATGCCGGTGAGGATCGCGGTGTTCACCTCCGAGGAGAGGCCCAGGTCGTCGGCGTTGACGATCACCCGCATGGCCAATTCCTACCAAGGGGCACGCTGCCGCGCGCGGATTAGGTCGCGGTCGTGGCGATAATTCTACACTTGACCCGGCAGCGGCTGAAGGCCGCGCTGGCCTACCGAGGGGACCTCGTCGCCAGCGCGGCCAGCAACGTGCTCATCGTGTGCACGGGCCTGGTGTTCCTGCTCGCCTTGATGGAACGCGTGCCGTCGATGGGGGTGTGGTCGCGCGCGCAGATGGTGTTCTGCTGGGGCTTCGCGGAGTGCGCCATCGGCGTGCTGTACCTGCTCTTCGGGGGCCTGTTCGTGGCCAACCACCGCTACATCCTCGGCGGCGAGTTGGATCGGACGCTG
>CAYHRZ010000784.1:0-2034 GCA_964359125.1 uncultured Klebsiella sp.
GCATGCCCAGGAGGCGCCGCAACATCACCTCGGCGGTCTCGTCCACGAAGGGCACGCCCTCGAGGTCGTCGCGGCCAAGCTCGTCGGCGATCGCTGTCTCCACGATCGCACGAACCACGCGACCGAGGTGCGGACGGGCGGGGTTGGTCGGCACGGTGGGCGCTTAGGGCGGGGCGAGCGGGTCGTCAACCGTCGCGACGGAGCAGGGCGGCAAAGTGGGTGTCGGTGTCGTACTCCGGGGCCCCGAGCAGACGAGGACTGTCGGCCGACCAGCCGGGATGCGTGGCGAGGAAGTGGTCGACCACGTCGTCGGTCTCGGCGACCCACAGGCATCCCGGGGCGAAGAGGACCACGCCGCCCGGGGCGGTGACCGCGGCGGCCGCCGCCAGCGCGGTGGCCGAGCGAGACGCCGCGCGCCGGGGGACAGCGGCGGCGGCGCGCAGGCGCGCGTCGGGTGCCTGCCGCCAGGCACCGGTCTGCCCGCCGGTGGGGTCGACCACCACGGCGTCGAAGGGCGCACCGGCGAGGTCTCTCGGCGCGCCGAGCCCGTCCCAGAGCGCGGTGCGCACGCCCGACACCCCAGCCCGCGCCAGGCGGCGCCGCAGCGAGGCCAGCCGGGGCGGCGCGGGGTCGGTCACCCACAGCGCACCGGTAGCACCGAGGCGGGCGTGCAGGTGCATCACCAGGTCCGGCCGCCCGGCGTGCGTGAGCCAGAGCTTCGCCTCCGGTCGGAGTGGCACCGCCTCGCCGACCCACTGGCTGGCGAGCGACTGCACCTCCAGGAGTCCCTCCCGGGCGGGTCGGCTGCGCGCCACCGCCGCGTCGGGCCGCAGCGCCAGGGCGTTGCCCACCCGGTCGAGCACGTTGAGCCCCTCGTCGGCCAGCGTGGCCCGCACCGCCGCGACCCGGCGGGCATCCACCACCCGGACCCACCGGGGCGGCCGACGGTTCAACATGTCCAGCCACCGCCGGGTCCACGCCTCGCCGCTACGCTCGGCCCGGGCCGCCACGGCAGGGACGTGCCAGGGCGGCACGCCGGCGCGCACGAGGAGGGCCTGCCAGCGCACCACCGGGTCCTCGCCGTTCGACAGCGCCAGCAGCGCCTCGCGCGTGCCCCCGGGGTCCTCGCCGCGCGCCAGCTCCAGGCAGGCGGGCAAGAGCCGGGGGCCAACCGACCGCAACGCGCGGAAGAGGTCGCGCGGGTGCCGCTGGGTGGCGGCGAAGGCCTCCACCGAGGCGCGGTTCACTCGCGACGACGAGCGCGCGAACAGCGCCGTGGTGGCCCAGCCGGCCACGCCATCGAGGGCCTGGGCGACCGCGGCCACCCGCCGGGGCTCGGCGAGGATGCCGCTGTCGCGGGCGTGACCGGTCACGAAACGATCCAGGGCCGGCGGGATCGCGCCGGCCGCCAGCCAGGCGGCGACGGCAGCCGGCTCGGGGTCCTCGGGGTTCACGTGCCGCGAGCTTAGCTGGCGGGCGCCCGCCGCCGGGTCAACAGCGTGATCTCGTTCGGCGCGCCGAGCCGCATCGGCGGCCCCCACCACGCCGTGCCCCGCGACACGTACACCCAGGTGTCGCCCAGCCGGTGCAGGCCGGCGACGATGGGTTGAACCAGCTTGACGAGGTGCACGAACGGCCAGAGTTGTCCCCCGTGGGTGTGGCCGCTGAGTTGCAGCGTCACCCCGCGCCGGGCCGCTTCCTCGGCGGCGACCGGCTGGTGGGCCAGGAGGATCACCGGGGTCGAGGTGTGGCGACCGAAGAGCGCCCGCTGCATGTCGGGTCCGTGACCGGGGGCCATGGCGAAGGGGTCGTCGATGCCGGCCACGTCGAGCGGGGCGCCACCGTGGTCGAGAGCCACCCGCTCGTTGCGCAGCACGCGCATGCCCAGCGTGCCGAGGTGCGCGCACCACTCGGGCGCGCCGGCGTAGTACTCGTGGTTGCCGGTGACGAAGAAGGTCCCGTGCCGGGCGTGGAGCTCGCCGAGCGGGGCCACCGCGCCCGCGGCGTGGCACTTCTCGGCGCCGCGACCACGCC
>CAYHRZ010000785.1:0-2032 GCA_964359125.1 uncultured Klebsiella sp.
CGGGCATGGACCGCACCGACGCGACGATGTGCCTCGAACGGCATGCCACCAGCAAGATCCGCAACGACGACGACCTGTTTCGTGTCGCGACACTGGGATTCCGTGGGGAGGCGATCCCGTCGATCGCCAGCGTGTCGAAGTTCGAGGTGCTCACCCGTCTCCACGACCGCCACACGGGGACCCACATCCGGATTGAAGGCGGGAAGTTGATCGACGTGGGCGAGGCGGGGTGCGCGCCGGGCACGCAGGTCGACGTGGGGAGCCTGTTCTTCAACGTGCCTGCGCGTCGCAAGTTCCTGCGCACGCCCGACACCGAGTTGGGGCACTGCGTGGAGGCGATGACGAGGGAGTTGTTGATCCGCCCGGCGGTGGACTTCGAGCTGCACCACGAGGAGCGGATGTTGTTGCGCTGCCCCCCGGGGACGGACCGGCGGCGAGCAGTGGACCTGCTCGGCCCCCACGGCGATGCGCTGGTGGCGGTGGAGTTCGAGAGGGGCAACCTGCGGGTGAGGGGACTGGTGTCGCCGGTGGGCGTACACCGGCAGTCGGCGCAGGGGTCCTCGTACCTCTACGTGAACGGGCGCTTCGTCCGCGACCTGGTGTTGCGACGCGCTGTCACCCAGGCCTACGCGGGGATTGTCCCCAAGGACCGCTACCCGGTGGTGGTGCTGCAGGTGGAGATCCCGCCCGCCGACGTGGATGTCAACGTCCACCCCGCCAAGACCGAGGTGCGCTTCGTACACCCCTACGAGCTGCAGAACGCGGTGGCCGAGGGACTGCGCAATGCGCTCCAGGACTATGGCATTCACCGTCCGGTCGCGACCGAGTCGCGGTACCGTCCGGCGGGCGACACGGCGCCCCGGCAGACGGCGCTGTCGCTGGGCACCGATGAACAGAGCGTGGCCGAACGGGGACTCCGCCCGGCCTGGGACGGGGGGATGGGGCCCCCGGAGCTGCGGGCTGAGCCGCACCTGGGACTGGCTGCGGCGCCGGCGAGCGCGGCGGCGACCCGCGTGGGTGACGCCACGACCCACTCGGGTCACGCGGTGCCGCCGCTGAGCGACCCCGCTCCCGACGCGAGCGCGCCGCCGCCCGGCAGTCCCCCGGCGACGCACGTGAGTCATCCACCGGAGCCAGCGGTTCCGCCCGCGACCCACGTGGGTCAGCGGTCGTCGTTGTCATCGTCGCGACACATCCTGCCCGTCCCCCGGTTCCGCGACCTCGCGGTCATCGGCCAGTTCGCGCGCACCTACATCGTGTGCGAGGGGGGCGGCGAGATGGTGATCGTCGACCAGCACGCGGCGCACGAGCGGGTGAACTTGGTGCGACTCAGCCGCGACCCACGGGGCGCGCTGGGCGGCTCGCAGCGGCTGCTCACGCCCCTGGTCCTCGACGTGGGCCTCGCCCGCGCGCAGGTCTTGTCGGCGGCGGCCGACGAGCTCAACGCCTCGGGGCTGGAGATCTCCGGCCTCGGTGGTGGGACGATCGCCGTGCACGGCGTCCCCGCGCGGCTGGCGGGCAAGGACCTGCACACCATCGTCACCGACATGGCCGACGACCTCGTCAACGGTGGCGACGGCCACGTGCCCACCGGCATCCTCGACCACGTGCTCGCCACGCTCGCTTGTCACAGCTCCGTGCGCGCCCACCAGACCCTGGACCTCCGCGAGATGGTGGCGCTTTTGCACGCCCTCGACGAGGTGGACCACGCGGTGTGCGCCCACGGGCGCCCGGTGGTGATCCGCGTGGGCGAGGGCGAGCTCGAACGACGGTTCCACCGGACCTAGGGCGCCGCGATGAAGCCGCTGGTGATCACCGGGCCCACCGCCGCGCTTGTGCCGATCCTCAGGGATATGCCCCAGTCCGAGGCCGAGCAGGGCGCCCGGTTCGGCGCGTCGCTGGGTGCGGAAGGCCGAGGGCTGGAGGACCTCGACGCCGTCGAGCGTCACCGACCCGGCGGTGGCGGGGCGCAGGCCCGCGAGCACCTCGATCAGCTCGGTCTGGCCGTTCCCCTCGACCCCCGCGATGCCCA
>CAYHRZ010000786.1:0-2011 GCA_964359125.1 uncultured Klebsiella sp.
GGGCGGAGACCTGCAACGACGTCGACGACAACTGCAACGGCATCGTCGACGACAGCCCCACCGACCCCTCCACCTGGTACTACGACGGCGATGGCGACGGCTACGGCTACCCCTCCTCGAGCACCACCGCGTGCGACCGCCCGACCGGCTACGCGGCGAACGACGACGACTGCGACGACGACGACGCGGCCGTCAGCCCCGGTGCCTCCGAGAGTTGCGACGGGGTCGACAATGACTGTGACGGCTACGCCGACGGCCGGCTCGCCGTACCGAGCCTCATGGGGACCATCCAGGACGCGGTCGACGCGGCGGTCGACGGCGACCTGATCTGCGTGGAGGCGGGCACCTACTACGAGCAGGTGGACCTCGGCGACCTCTCGATCGAGCTGGTGGGCGCGGGGTCCAGCGGCACGATGATCAAGAGCGACGCCAGCGACCGGGCGTTGAACTGGTCCGACAGCAGCGGCCTAGCCACGCTCACGCTCTCCGGGTTTTCGCTGGTGGGTGGGGAGGCCAGCGACGGCGCTGGGGCATACCTCGAGGGTGCCTACGCGAGCCTCGACGACCTCGTGGTGGAGGGCAACACCTGCACCACGGCGGGCGACTGCCTCGGCACGGGCCTGTACCTCGCGGCCGAAGTCGACATGACCGACGTGGTGGTGCGCGACAACTACGCGGCGCCAGGTTCCACCGGCACCGCGTCCGTGTACGGCGTCGGCATCTTCGGCGAGAGCGCCGACGGAACGTGGAACAGCGTCACCGTGACCGGGAACCGGGCCGACGTGAGCAGCGTCACGACCACCGCGGGCATCACCGGGGTGGGGATCGCCCTGTCCGGCGGCGCCATCGACATCGACGGGCTGGAGGTGACGGAGAACACCGGCACCCGGACCGGCGTCTCGCTGCTCGAGGTCACCGCCTCGGGGGGCGGGTTGTACGCCGACGGCAGCACGCTCACCCTCGTTGATGGGGCGTTCACCGAGAACACCCTCTCGCTCGAGGGCACCAGCGACCGCGCGCGGGGCGGGGGCATCTACGGCAACGACCTCGTGCTCTCGGTGTCGCAGTCCACGATGTTCGACCAGTCGATCGCCGGCGGCTACGCCGAGGCCGCGACGGTGTGCCTCGGGGGAGCGTCCGACGTGACCGTCACCAACGCCATCTTGGCGAACTCCACGGCATCGGCCACCTACGCTGGGTACGCGACGATCATGCTGCTCGACACTAGCCAGCTGGAGCTCGTCAACGTGGACGTTTTCCGTCACTCGTCCTACGGCGCACTTGGCGTTTATGGAGGGGCGATCTTTCTCTCCGGCACGGCGGCGGTCAGCATCCGCAACACCATCCTCAGCGGCAACAGTTGCTCCAGCCCCACCAGCACCACGTGTGGCACGGCGATCTTCGTCGCCGCCCTGGGGGCCACGGTCACGAGCCGCTACTCCGACTACTACGACAACGCGAACGACGACTTCTCCGGGATTTCCACGGTCGTGGGCAGCAACGGGACCATCGCGGTGGACCCGGCGTACACCTCCGTGGATCTCAAGCTCTCCTCGTCCTGGGACCTCACCCTGGGCGCGGGCTCCGGCTGCATCAACACCGGGGACCCGGCGGCGGCGTACGACGACACCGATGGCACGCGCAACGACATGGGGGGGTTTGGCGGGCCTGAGGGGTCAGGCTGGTGAAACGCGATCTGTTCGTCCTTGACGCGGTAGTCGACGTGGGCGCCGCCGTCTGAGAGGGTGATCTTCTCGACGAGGCGGTCCAGCGCTTCGCGGCGCTCGTCGAGGGGGCGGGTGCTCCACGCTTCCAGGACGGCCGCCCGGAACTTAGCGGGGTCCATCCGGTCGGGGGTGGGGACGGCCTTGCGCTCGGGGAGGGCGGCAAGGCGCAGCTTCAGGGCCTCGCGGCGGGCGATCAGAGGCGCGTTGATCGCCTTGGCGTCGTCGCCGGTGAGGATGTCGTCGGCGACCTGGAGGCCGATCTTGCGGATGCGGGCGTCCAACTC
>CAYHRZ010000787.1:0-2007 GCA_964359125.1 uncultured Klebsiella sp.
ATCGGCATGTTGTTGAGCGCGATGAGGCGGTCGAAGGTGACGCCGTGGTTCGCCAGCAACCCCGCCTTCCACTCCCGCTCCATCGACGCCTGGGCGCTGGGGAGGAAGGCCCCCGCCGGGTTGTGCATCAGGGTGAGTCGCCGCCGGGCGTTGCCCTGCCCGTAGCCCGCTGCGTTGAGTCGACGCAGCGCCTCGATGGACTTGTCGAAGGTGCCGTCGCCGCGCTGCTTGTCGGTGTTGAGCTTGCGGTAGTGGGGAAGCGAACAGACGACCTCGACGCCGCGGTCACAGAAGAACTCGAGCAGGTCGGCCTGCTTCGGCAACAACAACACGGTGAGGTTGCACCGGTCGATCACGTGCTTTCCGCGCTTGACGGACTCGTCGACCAGGTAGCGGAAGTGGGGGTTGAGTTCCGGCGCGCCGCCGGTGATGTCGACCGTGTGCGCCGTGGTGCGGTCCAGCGCGGCGAGGCAGAGGTCGACGGTGGCGCGATCCATGTTGGCGGCGACCTGGTGGGGGCCGGCGTCGACGTGACAGTGCCGGCACGTCATGTTGCACAACTTCCCGATGTTGACCTGGAAGATCTCGAGCGTCCCGCGGGTGAGTCCCGCGGTGAAGCCCGCCCCGGCGATGGCCGACTCGAAGTCGACGAGGGTGCCGTCGTTCATGGCTACATCCCCAGCTTCTTGGCCTGCTCGACCATCTGCATGCCGTGTACGAGCGTGGCGCCCCCGGTGATCGCGGCCGCGACCATGATCGCCTCGGTCATCTGCTCGAGGTCCGCGCCCTTCTGCATCGATCCCTTCGTGTACGCGTCGATGCAGTAGGGGCACTGCACGGCGTGGGCCACGGCGAGCGCGATGAGCGACTTCTCCCGCTCGGTGAGTGCGCCTTCCTTGAACACCGCGCCGTACCACTCGAAGAACTTCTGGTTCAACTCGGGCACGGCGGCCCCGACCTTGCCGAAGCCGGCGAGGTGCTCGTGCTTGTAGTACTCGTCGGCCACGGTCGCTCCCGGAGGCCGAGGTATATTCGACCGAGGCCCTAGTTACACGACTCGTCGTAGGGGTATGCGACCTCGATTACGGCGCCCGCGTCGGGGAGGCCCGTCCCGTGGAACTCGATGCTGTTGTTGGCGCTGTCGTAGGTCCAGCCGTCGACCGCGTCGTAGTCGACGTCGGTGCCGCCGACGACCACCTCGATGCGTGACACGTCGCTCGGGGTCTTCGAGAGCACCCACTCGGCCTGCATGCCCGCGCTGACCTTTGCGATGTTGGTCACCGCCACGTCGAAGTCTTCCGTGCAGATGCTGGCGAAGAACCCGCCCGTGTAGTCGGCCACGTCGATGTACTCGTCGCCGCCGATGGCGCTGACGGTGTCGCCTGAGGTCCAGTCGATCTCGGTGCACCCGAGGCCGCGGTCCCCCACGATCGCCGAGAGGCTGGTGAGGTCGGGGTCGCCCTGGAGCCCGTTCAGCCACGACGAGAAGTTCGCCGCGTTCACGCTCGAGTAGTCGTTCTCGTCGCTGACGATGACGATCGACACGGCACTGCCGGTACGGAGGAAACCGTCGTTGTAGCCCGATAGTAGCGGCTCGCTGAGGGCGGTCTGCGCGGCTTCCAGGCCCTTCTCGTCGCCGCTGCCGCCGCTGCCCACGCCCGCCCGGTTCTTGAATGCGCCCACCGGGTCCGCCGTGGTGCTGTCGATGTAGGTGGGGCTGCCCTGGAGCTTGCCGGACTGGGCGGCGTTGTCCATGTCGGTGGTGACGACGCCGATGTGGTAGTCCAGGCCGAGCGTGAGGAACGCGCCGATGAACAGGTCGAACTGGTCCTTGAGACGATCCACCTCCTCGCTCATCGAACCCGAGTTGTCGATCACCCAGAGCACGTCGATCGTGTCGAAGTACTCCTGGACGAAGCTCTCCTCGTAGATCGCCCCCGAGGTGCCCGTGCCGAGCACGGGCACGCCGACGAGGCCCTCGTCGGGGGCGTTGGTGGGGCCGGCGAG
>CAYHRZ010000788.1:0-1996 GCA_964359125.1 uncultured Klebsiella sp.
CCCGGGCCCTGCCCGATCGGCGGGAGCGGCGGCCGGCGCGTGGCGCGCAGCCTAGAAGATGACCGGGAGGGGCTCAAGGACGCGCCCCGGAAGTCGGACCGGCGCGGGGTGGGAGACGCAGGGCGCGACGGCCCGGCGCGGGGTGGGCAGGGGTTTGCCGGCCCCGGTGCGTGGGGCGCGCAGAAAACGGGCGGAGGCCCCGCATCCTGCATTTGCGGCCGGCCCTAAGTGAGTGCATCCCAAGGTGGGCGCTTGGCCTTAGAATTGCACGATCATCCCGTTCGGCCCGCGCGGTCGCCGCGGCGCGGGGCCGTGGACCTGGTCCTCCACCCGCGAGTGCCCATGCATCCGATCCTGAAGCGCCTCATGCCTCTCGCCGCTGCCGCCACCCTGCTCGCCGGGTGCGGCAAGGGGATCGAGCCGGTCACGCCCGTCCCCGGGCCGCCGCTCTCGTCCCTCGTCATCAGCCCCGAGGCCGACACCCTGCGCGTCGGCCAGTCGCGCCTCTTCACGGCGGTCGCCCGCGACATCTCCGGCAACGTCACCAGCACGACGCTCGGCTGGAGCAGCAGCGATCCCGCGGTGGTGACGGTGAACGCCGCCGGCTCTGCGAACGCGGCGGGCGAAGGCCTGGCGCGCGTGATCGTCGCGGCGGGCGGCAAGGCCGACACGGCCACGGTGTTCGTCTACCCGGACACCGGCTGGATCGCGCAGACCAGCAACGCCACCGAGGACCTGAACGGCGTGTTCTTCGATCCCGGTGGCCGCGCCGGCTGGGTGGTGGGCAACGCCGGCGTCGTCCTGGCGACCACCGATGCGGGAACGACGTGGACGCGCTCGATCCCGACCACCTACAGCCTGCACGGCGTGTGGTTCACGAGCCGCGACGAAGGCTGGGCGGTGGGCAACGGCGGCACGGTGCTTCGCACCACCGACGGCGGCGCCGTCTGGACGCGGCTCACCAACGTGGGCGAGAGCAAGAGCCTGATGCACGTCCACTTCGCCACGCGCGACACCGGCTGGGCGGTGGGCACGGGCGGTCTCGTGCTCCGCACCTTCGACCGCGGTGCTTCGTGGCAGAAGGTCTACCCGGTGGCCACCACCCTCAACAGCGTGATGTTCGCCGGCACACGCGACGGCTGGGCGGTCGGCGACGGCGGCGCCATCCTCGGCACCCACGACCGCGGCCTCACCTGGTTCCGCGTGCAGCCCGCAATCACGTCGCAGAACCTGAAGGGCGCGTGGCGCCGCAGCGCCGCACTGGCGGTCGCGGTGGGCGCGCAGGGCGTGGTCCCGATGACGGCGGTGACCCCCGACTCGGTGGCCTGGCAGCTCCAGAGCGCGGGCGCGGCGAACCAGCTCGAGGGCGTGTGCTTCCCCACCGACCAGGTGGGCTACGCGGTGGGCCTGAACGGTACCGGCACCGTGCTGCGCTCGGACGACGGCGGCATGAGCTGGCAGCCGCAGCAGCCCGACGCGCAGTTCCGTCTGAACGCGGTGTTCTTCGTGGACGCGCTGCGCGGTTGGGCGGTGGGCAACAACGGCCTGATCCGCCACACCGCGCACGGCGGGCACTGAGCCGGCACGCCTCGAGTCACGCCCCGGGGCAGGACGGAGCCACGGATGACCACGTTCGACGTCGCGCAGCCCCGCGCCACGGTGAACGACAGCGCCGACGGGTTGGAGATCGCCATCCCCGCGCCGCGGGCGTGGATCGCGGTCCTCTTCCTCGGTTTCTGGCTCTGCGGCTGGGCGACGGGCGAAGCCTTCGCCATCCGGCAGGTGCTCGGGCCGGCGCCCGCGGGGGCGCGGATGTTCCTCGCCGTGTGGCTCGCGGGCTGGACCGTGGGCGGCGGCGCGGCGCTCGCGGCCTGCGCCTGGATGCTGGCAGGCAAGGAACGCGTCCGGCTGCTGCCCGATGTCCTCGCGATCCGGCGCGACGTGCTGGGCCTCGGATTCACGAAGTCGTACCCGCTCGACCGCGTGCGGAACCTGC
>CAYHRZ010000789.1:0-1982 GCA_964359125.1 uncultured Klebsiella sp.
AGTGACCAGGTTCTGGTCGTTGGCGTCGTCGGCCACGGTGTGGGCGGCGTAGACGTGCTCGGCCGCGCGGGTGACGCGGGCCAGGGCGAGGTGGGCCAGCACACGCTCCCGGGGTGACGACGCGCGCAGCAGCGCCAGCTGGGCGGTGTCGTGGGCGCCCGGCGCGTCGGCCGCGTCGAGGTGGGCCTGGGCCTTGCGGAGGAGGGTGTCGCTGTCGAGCGGAGCCGCGGGCGTGGTCAACAACGGGGCGTCGGCCAGCCGCGCCTGCTCGGCCGCGTCCACGGCCGCCACCGAGCGCGCCACGTCGGCGTGTAGCGCCCTCAGTGTGTCGGTAGACTGAGTATCATTCGCCATTTTCGTGATACGTATCGCTTGTATCAGAAGCGGTAGCCCCTCCCGGGGGCGGCCGAGCGCACGGAGGGCCTGCGCCCGCCAGGCCAGGAGCCGCGGCGCGTCGTCGCCCTCGACCCTCTCCGTGGCCGCGAGCACCTCGTCGAAGGCCCCTGCCACCAGTGAACGGTAGATGGCCTCGTGGTCAGGCACGGGGCTCGAGCACGCGGAGGGCGGCGCGGGCGGCCTCGCTTTCCAGTTCCGGCGGCAGCGCCACCTCGCCGGGCGCGTAGGCGGCGGTGGCGAGGCTCTCCAGCGCCAGGCCGAGGAGCGCGAAGTGCAGCAGCACCGGCTCGGGCGAGCCGCTGTTCATCACGATGTTGAGCGGGTGCGCCTCGGCCAGGACGGTGACCCGGCGGTTGCCGGGCAGCGTGTAGCGCACCACGCGCTCGCCCACCTGGTCGATGGTTTCCGCGGTGGCGCGGAGGTGCGCCACGTCGATCTCGTCGCCCCCGTGCCCGGCGCTGAGCAACACCGAGCCGTCGGGCACCACCGAGAGTTCCGGGGGGCCGAGGGTGGCGTCACGGCCCGTGGCGGTGACCACGATGCGCGCTCGCCGTAGTGCCGGGACGGCGTCGGTGGTGGCGAAGCCGTCGTAGTGGGCCACCAGGCGCCTCACCGGGTCGTTCTCGGCAACCTCCACCGTGGCCCCCTGGGCCCGGGCAAAGGCCGCCACGCCGGCGCCCACCGGCCCGTAGCCCACGACCAGCACCATCCGGCCGGAGAGGTGCATGCCGGTGAGCGCGGTGAACGCGGGCCAGAGCCCCTCGCCCACGCCGCGGCGGCTCTCGACGGCGGGCTTGAGCCGCCCGTCGTTGATGTTGATCACCGGGAAGGGTAGGGGCGCGCGGGCCCGGAGCCGCGTGACGCCCGAGCCGGTGATCTCCACGCCGCCGCGCGGGCACTGTCCCTCGTCGAGCAGCGCGGACCCGAGCGCGAAGCCCACGTCGGCGAAGAGCGCGGGCTGCTGTGCCACGGTGGCCTCGATGCCGTCCCGCGCCCCCCGGCCGCTGTGGACCTCGATGCCGAGGGTGCGGAGGTAATCGACCACGCCGGGGTCCGTCGTGGCGGGGTTGGCGGCGCTGACCACGAGGCGACCGCCGCCGAGCACCAGCTCCTTCAACAGCGCGAGGGTGACGGTGGTGAGGTGGAGGTGCACGCCCACCGTGAGCCCCTCCCAGGGCCGCGACTGTGCCCAGCGCAGGCCGAGACCCTGGAGCAGGGGGAAGAACGCGTCGACTCTCGCGAGCTCGGCGCTGGCGCGGGCCTGGGGGGAGGGCATGGGCGGCGCCTTATCGCCGCGGGGCGGTGGCGGGGAGCCCGGTTCACTGGAGTGGACCCGCGGGGGTCGCACGGCTGGCGGGTGCTCGCGGCTGGGCGGCGCCATGAACCGGGTTGTCGGGACGCGGGTCGGCAGTGTATGCTGCCCCGGCGAGGAGATCTTCCCGGTGTCCAGCGTGGTTCCACCCCCGGATCTCGACGTCGCGGGCCTCGCGGCGCGCGTGGCACAGCTTGCCGGCGGGCGCGGCTCCCGGGCGGGCAAGCTGGAGGCGGGCCGGCTGGTGTTCGAGGCCTGCTACCGGGGCGACGAG
>CAYHRZ010000790.1:0-1979 GCA_964359125.1 uncultured Klebsiella sp.
GCGCTGTCGCTGTCGGTGTCGGTGTCGGTGTCGGTGTCGGCGTCGGCGACGTCCATCACGCCGTAGTCGGGCTGCAGGCCGAGGGTGCAGCCCGCAAGCACGATCACGGGGGATAGGACCAGGGCGCGCACGGCGCGCACCCTACGCCGGGATTGCCCCCGCCTGCAAGCCCTTGTCGGCCCCGATTTGCGGCGAAGTGACACGACCCGGGGGGATGCCAAGGTCCGCGGTCTGCTGGTCGCCGAGGAAGCCGAAGAGCCGCACCGCGCTCTTGGCCTTGTGACGCAGGTCCGCGAGGCTCGACACCTTCCGTACCTGCTTGCTGACGCCGCGGGGGGACAGGTACTGCGCCACGTAGGCGAGCTTCAGCGCCAGCCGCAACTCGCGCGCGCTGAGGTTGGGGAGGTCCACGATGACGTCGCGCTGGTTGTCGGCGGGGAAGAAATCCCCCTCCACGAACCACCCCTCCCGGCGGGCGATGTCGTAGAGTTCCGTGGACGGCGAGGGCAAGGCGACGCTGAAATGGACGAACCGCGTACCGAGTTGTCGCGACGCGCGCCAACTGTTGACGAGCGTGCGCCACGTCTCGTTGGGCGAGGCACCCATCAGCACGCTCACCTCGGGCTCCACGCCGTTCTCGCGGCAGGTGGTGACGGCGCGGTGGATGTCCTTGACCTTGAGCTCCTTCTGCATGTCGGTGAGCAGGCCGTCGTCGAAGGACTCGCTGCCCATGTAGACCAGCTTGCACCCGGCGTTGGCCATCGCGCGGATCGTGGCCGGGTCGTGCAGCATGTTGGCCCGCGCCAGGCAGATCCAGTGCAGGCCGAGCGGCGCGATTCGGTCGCAAATCTCGCGGGTCCGCTCCTTGCCCCAGGTGAAGATGTTGTCGGCGATCTCCACCCCCTTGTAGCCGAGCATCGCGACCGTCTCGAACTCGGCCACGATCTGGTCCACCGTGCGCTTCCGCAGCGGGGGCCGGTCCACGTAGGTCGGTTGCAGGCGCTTGAACTCCAACTCGATCATCTGGTCCACCCCGTTGGGGGTGCAGAACGTGCAACGAAAGCCACACCCGCGCGACACCACCATCGTCGTGATCGGGTGAACGTCCAGGCGGTTGGCGCGGTACTTCCCCAAGAGCAGGCGGCGATCGGGCACGGGGAGGGCGGACACGTCGAGCAGGTTTCGGAAGCCGCCCCGGTAAACCGTGCTGCCCTCCCGCCAACTCAGCCCGTCGATCTCGCGCAGCGACCGTTCGCCCCGCCAGGCGGCGTCGAGGTCTTGGAGCGTCCGCTCGGGCTCGCCGAGGAGCACGAAGGTGTTGTCGTCGTCGAGGAACTCGGCGGGTTTCCACGTGGGCGCCGTGCCGAAGAACACCGCACGCAGGCCCGGGTTCGCGCGCCTGACCTCGCGCATGGCCACGAGGTCCTCGTGCGCGCTGAGGTACACGCTCTGGGCTACGGCCACGTCGTGGCCCTTGGCGAGTTCGGCGAAGGCCTGGGCGTCGACGCCCTCCGCGGGGCAGTCGAGAAAGCGCACGTTCCAACCGAGCCAGTCGCGGGCCACGGTGGCCAGTTGCAGGAAGTGGATCGGCGGCTTGTAGTCGTAGCCGTAGTTGCACCCATACACCCGGTCCACGGCGAGGCCGCGGCGGTTGAACTCGACCGGGGGCACGAAGAAGAGGGCGTTCACGGGCGCCCAAGGTAGCGCAGTGGGCGCCCCCTGCGACGCTTGGCCGCCACAATGGCGAGGGCGGCTACGGAATCGAGGTCGGTTCGTGCCGCGCGCCCGGCCACAACAGCCGCGCCATCGCCGCGAACCAGCCGCTCGGCTCGCGCTCGGTGGCCACCCGGTTCCGGGCCGCGTCCACGAGGCGGCGCCGCGTGCCGTCGTCCCCGAGGAGGCGAGACACGGCCGCCACCAGGGCCGCCACGTCTCCTGGGGGCACCAGCACGCCGTCCTCGCCGTCCGCCACGATCTCG
>CAYHRZ010000791.1:0-1978 GCA_964359125.1 uncultured Klebsiella sp.
CCGACGCGAAGGGCACGACGTTGGGCGGGGCGGTCGAGGCGAACCACACCCGCACCTCGCCCAGCGGCTTGCCCGGCACCAGGTTGGGCTCGAAGGCGACGCCGGCCTCCCAGTCCGCCTCCGGCACCGCGACCGCGGCGACCACGTCCGGCACGCGGAAGCGCTTGCACGCGATGCCGTCGAACGCCCGCCCGGTGCCGGGGCCCGGGTCCGCGAGGTCCCCGGAGGTGATCGCGCCCGGGTGGACCACGTAGTACACGTACAGCCAGCCATCGACGACCACCCCGGCGGGCACGCCGAGCCAGTAGCGGGCGTCGCTCTCCAGGGGCAGCGCCCGGAGCCCGGACACGAACCACAGGGGCCCCACCAGCGACGTGGCGTCGTTGAAGTACGCGGTGTCAGAAACCCAGCCGACGACGTCGCTCAGGGCGTACTCGGGGCCGGTGTTCATCGCCCCGCGCAGGTACCTCACGCGCGCCGCCAGCATCAGCCACTTGCCCGAGTTGCCGAGGCGCACGACGCGCACGTCCTTGAACTCGCGAAAGAACTCGACCGGCCCAGTCACGCTGCGCCCGGCGCCCGCCACCTCCAGCACCACGACACTCGCGGTGCTCGGTAGCCGGTTGTCGCCCCGGTCAACACACGTCGGCCGGAGGGGGTACTGGCCGGTGGTGGCCTGCGGGCGGAGGACCAGCGGGTCCTCCCCCGAGACGCCACCGTCGCGACAGTAGAGTACCCATCGGCTCAGCCCGGCGCACAACGCGGACGGGTCCCATAGGCTTGGCTCGCCGAACTCTTCGGTGTCGGCGAACTCGTTCCCGGCGTTGTCCACGAACTGGGGCGTGTCCACGCCGAACACCAGGGTCGCCTCGGCCGACTGGCGGGGCCGGACGCTCGCGGTGGACGTGGCGACGAGCTGCCCAACGTCGGCTCCCGTGGAGTCGCGCAACAGGACGGCGGGACCGCCCCCACGCCAGGGCATCAGCGCCCCCCTTCGCTGGCGCCCGCGTTCAGTCGCACGCGGCCTCCCCGTACCCGAGGGGCGACCCGTCGTAGGCATCCCAGCACTCCAGCGTGTCGTCCAGCGTCACGCCACAACCGAAATCGTAGTCTACGCTGATGTCGCGGAACCTCGTCGCGGGCGCGACGGGCTCGTGGCCGCTGCCAAACTCACCCCAGCACCAGACCTGCCCCTCGAAGTCCAGGCCGCAGGTGTAGCCCGCGGTCGCGCTGAGCGACGCGAAGGCGACGTCGGGCGGGTGGAGCTGCGTCTCGTGGCGGAATTCCTCAACGAACGGCCAGCACACCGTCTCGCCGGTAGCGCGGATCGCGCACCCCGCTTCGAGATCCAAGGACACGGCGACGAACTCGCCCTCGGGCACGCTGCCGAGGGTGTAGCCCAGGGCCAGTCCCCCCCAGCACGCGAGCGACCCGTCCTGCGCGAGGGCGCAGCCCATCTCGATGCCGAGATCCAGCGCGGTGTACACCCCCTCGGGGGGCGGGGGATCGAAGTATACCCCACCCTTGATATGAAAGTAACTGTCCTTGCCCCAGCACTGGATCTCTCCCGCTGGCGTGAGCCCGCAGGCCGCCCCGTAGGCGGTGGCGACGGTCGTGAACGGCCCCGCCGGCGAGGCCTCGTAGTAGTAGGACCGGTCGTCGCGGTCGGTGCTCCACGCGCAGTGGGGTCCGCCGCTCGCGTCCAGACCGCAAGCCACAAACCTGCCGAAGTCGATGCCCACCAGCTTGACCTCGGGCATGGGTTCCAGCGTGTAGCCCTCGCCAAACGGCAGGGTGTAGCCCGAGCCGCAGAGGGCCAGCCCCGCCCCCCACTGCACCGCGACCTCCACGTACCGCACCCCCGGGTCGACCCACCCGTCGTCGGGGCCCGGCGCCGTCTCCACCTCGTCGACACTGCCAGCTTCCGCCCCCGCGGGCCCGCCGTCCCCTGCCACCGTCGCGAGCGACCCCTCCGTGC
>CAYHRZ010000792.1:0-1967 GCA_964359125.1 uncultured Klebsiella sp.
ACCCCCTGCGACATGGACGCCATCCGCGCCATCGCGAGCAAGCACAACATCAAGGTGATCGAGGACTGCGCACAGTCGACCGGCGCCCGGTACCGCGGCCACCGCGTAGGTTCGCTGGGGGATGCTGCGTACTACACGTTCGGCCTCACCAAGAACATCACGACGCTCTCCGGCGCGATGGTGACCACCGACGACCCCGGCGTGGCGGCCTCCGTGCGGGCCGACATCGAGGCCACGCGCCACGGTCCCATGCAGCGTGCCGCCAAGGAAGCGGTGACGGGGTTGGCGATGATGTTCGCCACGCACCCCTTCGTGTACCCGTGGACACTGCACCCGGCGATCGTCGTGGGCAATCGCCTCGGCAAGGACCCGATCCACGAGCGCTTCGGCGAGGCCGAGGTGCGCTACGACGGCGTGCCCACCTCCTTCGCCACCGCGCGCCCCCGGGCCGTCCAGGCGGCCGTGGGGATGAAGCAGATCGAGCGCATCGAGGCGCTCAATGGCGCGCGGATCCGCAACGGCCGCGCCCTGGACCAGGCGCTCGCCAACGTGGGGGGGATCCTCACGCCCGAGTACGCCCCGGGCGCCGAGCCCATCTACATGAGCTTCGTCATCCACCACGCGCGCCGCGACGCCTTGATGGCAGAGTTGCGGAAGCGGGGGGTGGATACGACGGTGGGCTACATGTCGGACTGCTCCGACCACGCGCTGTTTCCCGAGTTTCGTCGCCCGCAGCCCAACGCGGCCGCGATCATGCGCGAGCAGTTGCACATCCCGGTCCACCCCCGGATGGACGACCGCGACACCTCGCACATCGCCGAGGCCGTGCGGCAGTCGGTCAAGGCGGTCGGGTGAGCGCCGGCCGCGCCCTGCTCAAGTCGGCCGTGGGCGCGGCTCGTTACCGGCTCACCGGCCACCGCCTGCCCCTGGCGGTGGCGCTGTGTGTCACCCGGCGTTGCGACGCGATGTGCAGCTACTGCTCGGTGCCGATGCTCCCGCAGCCGGAGCTCAGCCCGCGGGAGGTCCTGGACCTGGTCGACCACCTGGCCACGCTCGGGTGTACCCGGGTGAACTTCGGCACCGGCGAGCCCCTGGAACGGCGGGAGCTGCCCGCCTTTGTCCAGCGTTGCCGGGAACACGGCATGTGGACAGTGGTGGAGACCAGCGGCCACAACCTGCCCGCCCGGATCGACGAACTTCCCGCTTCACGCTTCATGATCTCCCTCGATGGGGACCAGGCGGCCCACGACCGCCTGCGGGAGCCCGGGTCCTTCCTGAAGGCCACCGCCGGCATCCGCGCCGCGCGCGCGGCGGGCGTCCCGGTGGGGACCGTTACCGTGCTCACCCGCCACAACCTCGACGACGTGCCCCGGGTGCTGGATCTCGCGGAACAACTCGGGTTCGACGCCACCTTCCAGGTGCTCGATGTCCACACCACCCGCAGCGCCCGGCGGGCCCGGCCCGAGGCCAACGAGCTGCGGCGCACCTTCCGCTTCTTGCTGGAAGCACGGCTCGCTGGTCGACCGGTGGCGATGAGCGAGAAAGCCTTGCGCTACCTGTTGGCGTGGCCGGACTACGACCGTTTCCGCCTGGCCGACGGGCACGAAGAACTCACCTGCATGGCCGGCCAGGTGTCGTGCGCCATCGACGCCGACGGCAGCGTGTACCCCTGCACGCCGCGGCTGGGCGCCGAGCCGGTGGGCAACATCCGCGACGAGGGTTTCGACCTGGCTTTTGCCCGCCTCCGCGACAACAGCTGCCGCGCTTGCCTCTCCACCGCCTGCACCGAGGCAAGTTTCCTCTACAACTTCAACAAGCCCGCCCTCATCGAGGTGGCCCGCGTGGCCGCTCGCGGGGCGGCCGGAGCCGCACGATGAAGATGGGCCTGCGAACCTACGCCCGCGTTGCACAGGGCTTTCAAACCCGGAAAGTCCCGGTGTATGCACACTACGCCATCACCCACCGCT
>CAYHRZ010000793.1:0-1964 GCA_964359125.1 uncultured Klebsiella sp.
GCCTTGATCCGAGCTAGGAGCTCAGCGAGGCCGAAGGGCTTGGTGACGTAGTCGTCGGCCCCGATGTCGAGGCCCATCACCTTGTCTGGCTCGGTGCCCTTGGCGCTGAGGATGATCACGGGCATGCCGAGGCCGCGGCGGCGCATCTCGCGGCACACCTCGTAGCCGTTCATCGCGGGCAACATGATGTCGAGGAGGACGAGCTCCGGCTTCCACTCCGTCGCCATGCGCAGGCCGCTCGGGCCGTCGACCGCCGCGCGGACCTCGTAGCCCTCGAGGCCGAGGTTGAGCTCGAGCCCGCGGAGGATCGAGGGGTCGTCTTCGATGAGGAGGATGCGGTCGGGCACGGGCCGCGAGCATAACGCCGCGGGGGAGGGGAACTACGCGCGCTTGCGGAGGTGGTAGTCGATGGTCAGCTCGGCGAGGAGTTCGCCCTCGTCGGACTTCACCTCGACCCGCACCGGGAAATCGGCCTTGCCCACGCTCTCGACCGTGGCGACGACGGCGCTGACTTCGTCGTCCGCGACGCGGGCGTGGGCGTTGCAGCTGGCCGGCGCGGGGCGGCGGTAGCGGACGGCGAGTCCCTTGGCCAGCAACAGGTAGGGCATCAGGGCGGGGTGGGCGAGCAGGGCGATGCCGCCGGCGGTCTCGGCCACCAGGACCAGCGCCGCCGCGTGCAGCGTGCCCACGTGGTTGAGGTTGCCCGGCTCGTGGGGGATGCGGACGACGGCGTGGCCGGGCTCGCTGTGCACGATGGAGAGGTTCGCGCCGTGAGCGAAGGGGACGGCGCGCAAGAGTTCGGCCATGGACATCGGGGGCGGGTATCTCGCGCGCGGGGTGGGCGGTGAGGGGGGCGGCGGTGGAGGGATCGGGTTGGGCGGGCGGCGGGGCGGGGCGGCGGGCCCGGCGCCCTACCAGCCGGCGTGTTCGCGTTCCCAGTCGAGTTCGTCTGCGAAGGTGGGCTCGATGCGATGGAGCCATGACGGGCCGTTGGGCGACACCCAGGTGTCGGGCAGCGCGTACACCGGGTCGCTCATCGCCTCGTCGAGGGTGACGAAACGCCAGCCGTCGGCGGCAAGTCGGTCGAACATCGCGGCACCGTGGTCGGCGTTCAGGGCGTTGACGTGGACCAGCAGCACGTGTTTGATGTCGCGACCTGTCTTCTTGACGGCGAGGGCGCGGAAGTGCGCGGCCGCCTCGGCCATGTGTTCGACGTAGGCGGCCCCCAGGGCGGCGCGCTCGGCGGCGGCGGCGGTGCCGTACTTGGCGGCGTACTTCCACTCGTGGTTGTCGATGCTCACCTGGGCCACCCGCTCGCCCATCGCGGCCACGGCGAGGTAGGCGCCGTCGCGCTTCTCGGGGGTGTTGCCCTGGTGGAGGTAGGGGTAGCGGAACCAGCGCGAGGCGCCGAACCAGGCCACGAGTTGGTCGTGGCAGCGCTGGGCGTCGCCCGACCAGGCGGTGAGTGGTTGTGAGGAGAGGTCGAGGTGGTTGGCCCCGTGGTTGCCGAGTTCGAGCTTGGCGTCGGTCCACGGCGACAGCTGCCGTGGGTCGGTGACGCGGTCGCAGTTGACGAGGCCGACGGCGGGGATTTGTCGTTGGGTGAGGGTTGCGACGAGGCGGGTCACCGCCTCGGCTCGGTCCGTCCCGGGGGGCGTACCGGCGTTCCAGGGGAGGTCGTCGACGGTGACCGCGAGTTCGGCCGCCAGAGCGGAGAAGGCCAGGAGCATCGGCGGGGATGTAGCCGGGCTGCGGGTGGGCGGTGGCGGGCGCGCGGGCGCGCGGGGCGGCGGGCGCGGGCGCGCCACCCCGCGCTCCACGGGGTGGAGGCGGGTGCCGGGGCGGAACGACGTGCCATGTGGGGAGTTCGTGGCGGCCGAGACGACGTCGCCGGGCGCTGGCGGCACCGGGTGTCAAGGCCCGCCCAAAGTGATCCACCTCTGGCTCGGGCAAAGTGATCCACC
>CAYHRZ010000794.1:0-1962 GCA_964359125.1 uncultured Klebsiella sp.
ATCTCCGCGCCGCTACCCGACGTCGTCCAGCGCCCGCCGAACCGCCTGGACCAGGGTCTCTAGCTCCGGCTCCTCCGTGACCAGCGGGGGCATGACCATCACCGCGTCGCCTAGGTTCCGGACGATGGCGCCGTGGCGCCTCGCCGCGAGCGCCACCCGGTGGCCCACCCGGAGCGCGGGGTCGAAGGGCCGGTCGCCGTCGCGCAGCAACAGCGCGCCCATCATGCCGAACACCCGCCGCTCGGCCACGGCAGGGTGGTCGAGGGCGAGCAACTTTTCGCCCAGCGCCTCGGCCCGCGCGGGCAGCGTGGCAAGCACCGCGGGGAGCGCGTCGAGCGTCGCCAGCGCGGCGGCGCAGGCCAGCGGGTTGCCGGTGTAGGTGTGGCCGTGGAAGAAGGTGCGGTACTCGGTGTAGGGGCCGCGGAAGTGCTCGTAAACGGCCTCGGTGGTGAGCGTGGCCGCCAGCGGCAGGTAGCCCCCGGTGAGGCCCTTGGCCAGGCACAGGAAGTCGGGTTCGATCCCGGCCCGCTCGCAGGCGAACATCGTCCCAGTGCGGCCGAAGCCGGTGGCTACCTCGTCGGCGACCACGTAGGCGCCTGCGTCGCGGGCCAGCTTGGCGAGCGCCTGCAACCACGCGGGGCTGTGCCGTCGCATGCCGGCCGCGCCCTGGACCAGCGGCTCCACCACCAGGGCACACAGGGTGTCGCCGTGCTCGGCGAAGATGGCCTCGGCCTGGGCCAGGCAGCGCGCCTCGTCGGTCGGGTCGGCGCGCTCGGGGGAGGGGACGCGGACGGCGTCGAACAACAGCGGCCGGTAGACCCCGTGGAAGAGCTCGATGCCGCCGATCGACACGCTGCCCACGGTGTCGCCGTGGTAGGCCTCGCTGAGCGCGGCGAAGCGGGTCCGCCCGGTTTCCCCCGCTTGCTGCTTGGCCTGGAACGCCATCTTCAGCGCCACCTCCACGGCGGTGGAACCGGAGTCGGAGTAGAACACGCGGTCGAGTCGCGACAGGGCACTGAGCCGCTCGGCAAGCTCGATAGCAGGCGGGTGGGTGAGGCCGAGCATCGTGCTGTGCGCGACGCGGTCCAGCTGCGCGCGGATCCCGGCGTCGACCGCGGGGTGACGGTGCCCGAGCACGTTGCACCACAACGAGGCGGTGCCGTCGACGTAGCGCCGGCCCTGGTCGTCGAACAGGAACACCCCCTCGCCGTGGGTGATCACCAGGTTGTCCTGTGCTTCCCACTCGCTGGCCTGCGTGAAAGGGTGCCAGAGGTGGCGGTAGTCGCGTTCGAGGAGCGTCATCGTCCCCGCGCGTAGCCGACCCGGGCGAGACCGGGTAGACGCCGCCCCCCTCCAAGGAGTTCACCCATGTCGCTCGTCCCCGTCCACGGCGGCCTGTCCGCGCCGGTCAGCCGCTACGCCACCTGGAAGGAGGCCAAGGCCATCGCCGCCGAGGCCGCGAGCCTCCCGCGCATCGTGGTGTCCGACGGCGACCTTTCGGTGGTCCACCGCATCGCCGACGGCACGCTGTCGCCGCTCACCGGCCCGATGACCGAGGCCCAGTACAACCAGGTGCTCGACACCTGGACGATCACCTCCGGCGGTCGTGCCTACGCCTGGGCCATTCCCCTGGCCCTGCCCGTCACCGAGGAAGAAGCCGGGAAGTTGTCGGTCGGCGGCCAGGCGGCGTTGGTCGACGCGCGTGGCGACCTCGTCGGTCTGCTCCGGGTCGACAGCCGCTTCGCCTGGGACAAGCAGCGCTACGTCGAGAAGACCTACCTCACCGCGCGATTGGACCACCCCGGCGCGGCCATCGCCACCGACGATTCGCGCTCCACGCTGGTGGGCGGCGAGCTGCGAGTTTTGCCGCGGGCTCGGCACGCCGAGTACGCGGACCTGATGCTGGCGCCCTCGCAGACGCGGGCGCTCATCGCCAACCACCAGTGGCAGGCGGCCCTGGCC
>CAYHRZ010000795.1:0-1956 GCA_964359125.1 uncultured Klebsiella sp.
GGGACGAAGGGAGGCGGGGGCGACGGCGCCACGAGGGGTGCCGCCGCGGGGGCGGCCGCCGGGGCGGCGAGGATGGGTCGGATGTCGCTTCGAGACTGCTCGGCGCTGTTTTCCACGCCCGCGAAGGCGGCGAAGCCCCCAGTCGCGGGCCCGAAGGGGAGTGCCGGCGCCCGCATCCGCATCGAAGTCTCGGCGGTGGGGGCGTCGCGCAGCGGCTGCGGCAGCGCCTCCATGGTGAGTCGACCTGGGTCTGGGGTCGTCGCTTGCGACGTCGGCGGCGAGCGGCGCGTCCGGGGTCCCCGCGGGTCGCGCGGCACGGGCATGGGCCCGCTGGGCACGGGCGTGTCCTCGTCGTCGTCTTCCAGCAGCAGGTCGTCGCTGGCGGTGAGCGGGTCGTCGACGTCGAGCTCCACGTCGTCGGGCAGGTCGAGGGCCTCGAAGCGCAGCACGAAGTCACCGACTTGGAAGCGGTGGCCGCTCCCCAGGAGCAAGGTCTCGCAGCGGTGACCGCCCTCGTCGACCAAGCCGTTGGCGCTGCCGAGGTCCTTGACGGTGAGTTGCGGGCCCGAAACGTAGGCGACGGCGTGGCGGCGTGACACCCGCCGGCTGGGGAGGTGAACCTCGCAGCCGGGGTCTCGGCCCAGGTAGTTGGCGCCCCCGTGCAGGTCGAAGGGGCCGGTGATCTCGGGCCCGCGGATGACGACTACGCGCATGGCGAGCACTCGATCCGGTCGCCGACCGCCGTGGGGCCGAGCCGACCGGCCGCGACCTCGACCACGCGCCGCGCGCCCCCAACCAGCCGCGTGAACCGCCAGGGCCGGAGCCCCGGGTAGAGCGCACACACCCGGTCGTCGGCGTCGAGGAAGGCCGCGTCGATCGGCGCGAGCATGAAGCAGGTGTGGATGCCGTTGCAGGGCTCGATGATGACGCCGTCGCCCACGTCGCTGCGGCCCGCGAGGCCCAGCAGTCGCGATGAGAAGCGGTCGCAGACCTCCGCACCCTCGCTGATGAGGTGACCGCGCGTGTGGTTGTGCACCCGGCGCCTAGCCACCGATCACCGCGTCGCCGTAGATGAAGTTCAGCGCGATGGGCCCGAAGATGACCACGAAGACGGCGGGCATGATGAACAGGATCAACGGGAACAAGAGCTTGGTTGCCGCGTAGGCGCCGGCGCGTTCGGCCGCCTGGAAGCGCTGCACGCGGATCAGGTCGGCCTGTGCGCGCAGCACCGGACCGATACTGGCGCCGAGGATGTCGGCCTGGATGAGCAGCGCCGAGAAACTCCGGATCTCCGCCATGTCGACGCGGGTGGCGAGATTCCGCAGCGCCTGTTGCCGGGTGGCCCCCACCTGGACTTCGCGCAGGGTGTAGGCGAGTTCGTCGACCAGGGGCCCGGCCTTCGCCTTCTCGCACACCTTGTGGACGCCCGCGATGAAGTCCAGGCCGGCCTCGACCGAGAGCGTGAGCAGGTCCATCACGTAGGGTAGGGACCGGCGAATCGCGGCGTGCCGCTGGCTGACGAGCCCGTTGAGCCAGAAGTCAGGGAAGAAGGAGCCCAGCAGCAGGAGGATGAGGTGGATCGGCCACGGGACGGCCAGGCCGAGGAGGATCCACCCGAACACCACGCCGAACAGCAGTTCGAAGAAGGTGGCCATGGCCATCTTGTAGGCGATGAACTCGTCGGAGCTCATCAGCCCCGACATCCCCGCCGACAGGAACTTCCGGTCTACGAAGGCCCGGTACCGCGTCGCCGCGATGCCCCGGGCGAAGGGCACGAAAATCCCGTAGAACGGGCGGAGGGCGTGGACCAGCACCGCCTCGCGGGCGCTCTCCGGGCCCCCGGGCAGGGTGCCCATCGCGGCTTCCGCCTCCAGGTCCCGCGGCGCCAGCGCCCGCACCGCCACGAAAACCGCGACGAAGAAAGCGCCGGAAAACACGAGGTAGGGAACCTGACCG
>CAYHRZ010000796.1:0-1956 GCA_964359125.1 uncultured Klebsiella sp.
AACAATTTTCCGCAATTACTTGAAGACAGTGGCCGCACGGCGAGCAAATGTCGCCGATGTTTTTAATTTTTGACTTAGCGGGTGACGAAAGTTGTTTGGTCGGTGGCCAAGCAACTTCTTGTTCTTCTGGCGCACCAACTATTGCCACAGCTTTTATTCTGCAGGGGCCGTATTTGCTGATCGCATTACTGATGGCGTTTTCTTCGGCATGAACCGTTTCAGACCAGTTGGCGTTCTCGACGTTACAACCTCGGAAGATCCGCCCGGTGGAGGTGAGGACCGCCGCCCCGACCGCGAAGCGGCTGTACGGGGCATAGGCGAAGGCCCGGGCGGCGAGGGCCTCGGCGAAGAGCTGGTCGCTCACCAGCGCTCCACGACTCGGGCGAGCAACGCACCCAGCCGCCCGGCCGCTTGCTTGGAGGTTTCCGTCACGTCGGCGTGGGTGAGTTCGGCGGCGCCCAGCCCCGCGGCCGGGTTCGACACGACCGAAATCGCCAGCACCTCCATGCCCGCGTGGCGCGCCGCGATCGACTCGTGGACGAGGCTCATGCCCACCACGTTGGCCCCCAGCGTCCGGAGCATGCGGATCTCGGCGGGCGTCTCGTAGGAGGGTCCGGGCATCGAGGCGTAGACGCCCTCCGGCAGCGGGTCGGGGCTACACGACTGCGCCAGCGCGCGCAGCCGCGGCGAGTAGAGGTGGGTCACGTCGGGGAAGCGGGGACCCAGGGCGTCGATGTTGGGGCCCCGGAGCGGGTTGGCGCCGCTGAGGTTCACGTGGTCGCTGACCAAGAGCAGCGAGCCGGCCGCGAGCGCGGGGTCGCAGCCGCCTACCGCGCTGGTGAGGCAGAGCCCCTTCACGCCCCAACGAGCCAGGGCACGGACGCCGAGCACGACGGTGTCGAGCGGGTGGCCCTCGTAGACGTGTACGCGCCCGGAGCACACCGCCACGCGCCGACCCGCGAGTTTGCCGACGACCATGCGACCGGCGTGCCCAGCCACGCCGCTGCGCGGGAAGCCCAGCGTCGCGTTCTCCACCACCACCGGATCGCTCACCCGCTGGGCGATGTCGCCCAGTCCGCTGCCGAGCACGATCGCCACCTCGACCGGGTCGCCAAAGCGCTCGCGGAGGGCCGCGGCCACCCCGTCGATGCGCGCGAGGCGCTCCGCCACGCTACTTTCGCTTTGCATCGGGCGCCGATATTCCGCCGCGACCGCTGCCGCCCAGGACGTCGTCCAGCGTGCGCCAGCCGGGCGGCGGGTCGCCTTCCACCGGGCGCAGGTAAGGTGGCTCGGCACGACCCCGGGGACCCTCCAAGCTGACGCGGTAGCTGTCCACACTCCCGGCCACGTCGCGCTGAGGCGGGCCGACGAGCTTGGCGAGCACCGGGTCCAGCGCGGCGAGGCGGACCTCGTCGAGGGCCTCGCGGTCCACCAACAACTCGGTGACACCGAGGGCGCGGAGCCCGCGTCCCGACACGCCGGCCGGGATGTACACCGGGGCCTCGGGCCAGAACACGTTCGCCACCGCCGCCACCACCGGGTCGCCGAGCACGGGATCCGTCGCGTGCAGGCAGCCGCCCTGCGCGTACACGTCGCGGTCCGCCCGCCGGAGCCAGTCGCGCCAGCGATCGGCGCGAGCGAGCACCGCCGCCCCGAGGGTGTCGGCCGGTGGAGGCGCGCAGAGCGCGAAGGGGAGGACCATCACGGTACCCTCGCGCTCGCCCAGGTAACGGACCAGGGCCGGCGGGGCGCTGGGCCGTCCCGCCGGGGTGGCCGTCGCCAACCCCACCCCCTCGGCGGCGACCAGCGCGGCGACGAGCCAGGCCGACCGTGCGGGGAGCCGCGACACGCACAGCGCCGACGCGCCCACCGAGAGCGACCCGGCCGCCGCCCACCCGCCGGCGAGGCCGAGCCATGCCAGCGGCAGCGCCAACCCTGGCAACCCAGTCGACGCCG
>CAYHRZ010000797.1:0-1954 GCA_964359125.1 uncultured Klebsiella sp.
TGTCCGCGGCGGAGTCCGCGTCGCTGTCGGCAGAGGTGTCCGCTTCCGGGTCGGCGTCGGAGTCCGTGTCGCCGTCCGTGTCCGAGTCGGTGTCGGTGTCGGTGTCGGTGTCGGTGTCGGTGTCGGTGTCGGACTCGGTCGACGTGTCGTCCTTGGGCGCGTCGTCGAAGGCGTCGGTGTTGGAGTACGACGCACCGGTACACGCGGCGAGCGCCGCGACGGCCAGCACCGAGGGCGAGGGGAGAACGGAGGTGCGCATGTGAACCGGTGCCTCTCTGGGACCGCACCGGATAGCACGAGAATCCGCACGATGGCAACCACCACGCCGACCCTGTTGGTGAAGGACCTGTCGGCCCTGTGGGACGGCGAGCGCGTGCGCTACCGCGTGTCGGTGCTCGTGCGGGGTGGCGAGGTGGTCGAGGTCGGGCGCCTCGAGGCCCCGGAGGGGGCCCAGGTCATCGACGGGCACGGCAAGATCGGCATGCCCGGGCTGGTCGACTGCCACACCCACCTCGTCCACGCGGGCACCCGCCTCGGCGATTTCGTGCGGCGGCTTGGCGGCACGACCTACACCGACATCCTCCAGGGCGGAGGGGGCATCCACACCACCGTGGCGGCCACCCGCGCGGCCACCGAGGCGCACCTCCTCGGCACCACCCGGGCGCGGCTGCGGGCGATGCTCTCGCTGGGCGTCACGACCGTGGAGGTCAAGAGCGGGTACGGGCTCGACGTCGCGACCGAGGCCCGCATGTTGCGCACCGCCAAGGCCGCCGCCTGGCCGGTCGACGTGGCCACCACCTTCCTCGGCGCGCACGCCGTCCCGCCCGGCGTGGACCGGGAGGCCTACGTCGCGGACGTGTGTGGCCCGATGCTCGACGCCTGCGCGCCCCTGGCCGAGGCCATCGACGTGTACTGCGACCGCGGTGCTTTCACCCTCGACGAGGCGCGGGCGATCCTCGCCGCCGGTAAGGCGCGGGGATTGCGCGTGAAGGCCCACGCCGAGCAGGTGGAGTTCACCGGCGTGGCGGCGATGGCGGCCGAGATGGGCGCCCTCTCCTGCGACCACCTCGAACGACTCGACGACGGCGGCGTCGCCGCGATGGCACGGCACGGCACGGTGGCGGTGCTCTTGCCGGGGGCGATGCTCTACCTGCGCGACACGCCCCCACCGGTCGAAAAACTGCGCTCCGCGGGGGTCCCGATGGCGGTGGCCACCGACTTCAACCCCGGTAGTTCCCCGGTGGCCGACTTGTGGACCTGCGCCACGCTGGCCTGCTTGACCATGGGCCTCACGCCGGAGGAGGCGCTCGCCGGCATCACCCGCCACGCGGCGCGAGCGCTGGGGCGGCCCGAGAAGGGCTGGATCGGCCCCGGCTCCTCGTCCGACATGGCGATTTTCTCGCCGCCGCCGGGTGAGATCGCCGACCCGCGCGTCCTGGTGATGTACACCGGGGCCCGGCGGGCGGACGCGGTCTTCGTGGGTGGCCGTCGCGCGTGGTGACCGCGATCCGCTACGTCCCAGGGTCCCTCTACCTGCTCGACCAGCGCCAGTTGCCGGCCGTTGTAGCGTGGATCGAGTTGACCACGTCCGCGGAGGTGGCCGCGGCCATCGCCGCCATGGTGGTCCGTGGCGCCCCGGCCATCGCCATCGCCGCGGGCTACGGCCTCGCCCTGGCGCAGCGACGTGGTGAGGAACTCGACGCCGCCGCCGTGCGGCTCGCCTCGGCGCGCCCCACGGCGGTGAACCTACGCTGGGCGGTGGAGCGGCTCAGGCGCGAGGCCGACATCGAGGCGGCCGCGATGGCGCTGCACGAGGACGACGTGCGGGTGAATCGGCGCCTCGGAGAGCACGGGGCAGCCCTCCTGGCGGGTGGCGTGCTGACCATCTGCAACACCGGCGCCCTCGCCACCGGTGGACACGGCACCGCGCTGGGCATCGTCCGGTCGGCGCTCG
>CAYHRZ010000798.1:0-1945 GCA_964359125.1 uncultured Klebsiella sp.
CCCCCGGCAAGACGGTGGCGTGGCCGCCTGCGCGGCCTGCCACCCCCGCAACGACCCCTACCGCACCCCGAGCACCCGCGCGTGCATCACTTGCCACGACTCCGACTACGCCGCGGGGCACGCGGCGATCATGACCGACAGCACCTATGGCGAAACCTGCGAGGTGTGTCACGGCGAGTCGGCGGAGTTCTCGGTCGAAGCCGCGCACGAGTTCCTGAAGTAGGCCAACCCCCGCGGCACACCGCTTCGCACCCGGCGGCACCGGCGGAGTGCGATACCCTGCCGCGGTGATGGAACCCGCCCTGGTCGCCGACGCCGCCCGGGTGCTCCGGGGCATCGACGTGCTCTCGAGCATGCCCGACGCCTTGCTGCTCGCCGCCGCCGAGGCGATGAGCGTGTTGGATGTCGCCGAGGGCGACGAGCTGGTGCGGATCGGCGAGCCCGCCGACGCGATGTTCGTGATCGCGAGCGGGCAGTTCGCGGTGTGGGTTCCGGGCGACCAGGGGCCGACGCAGGTCGCCACCCTCGGCCCGGGGCGCGGGATCGGCGAGATGCAGATGGTGTCGGGGGGCACGCGCACCGCCACCGTGCGCGCCGAGCTGCCCAGCCGGGTGTACCGGCTGGGACGTGCCGACTTCGCGGCGTGCGCCGCCCAGGCCCCCGGGGCGCTGCGCGCGATCGTGGAGCGGGTGCGGGAGCGCACGCAGCAGGCCCAGATCGCCGGGCTCCTGCCGCGGCTGGTAGGGGAACTGTCGCCCGGCGACCTCGAGAACCTCGTGGAGCGGGTGCAGGTGGTGACCCTGGCGCGCGGGGAACCCCTGTTCCGGCAGGGGCAGGAGGGCGACGCGTGGTTCGTGGTGATGAGCGGCCGGGTCCAGGTGGTGGCGGAGGGCGCCGACGGGGGCGAGTCGGTGGTCGGGGAGGCCAGCCGGGGCGACAGCGTGGGCGAGATGGCGCTGCTGACGGGCGAGCCGCGCTCCGCCTCGGTGTACGCACTGCGCGACACGGCGCTCATGCGCATGGGCAAGGCCGAATTCGACCAACTCCTGTTGTCGCGACCGGCGCTGATGTTGACGATCATCCGGGCCCTCGCCACCCGTATCCGCAAAACCGGGCGGCGAAACACCGACCGGGGGCTGGGCCAGCACTTCGCGGTGGTGCCCGCGCCGGGTGTCGACAGCAAGGCGGTGTCGGCGAGGCTCGTGGCCGCCCTGTCCGCGATCGGTCCGACGATGATGCTGGACCCACCTCGGTTGCTCGCCGAGGGTGTGATGGAGAACGCGGCGGCGGTGCCTGCGGACCACCCCGCGTGGCTGCGCTTCGGCGCCTGGCTCGACCAGGTCGACAGCCGGGTGAACTTCCTGGTGTTCGACGCTGGCCAGGGCGACAACGAGTGGGCGCGTCGCTCGGTGCGGCAGGCCGACCACGTCGTGCTCGTCGCCCACCGCGACGGCGACCCGGCGCCCGGGGTCGCGGAACGCGCGCTGCTGCCCGGCGACGACGGCCGCCGCGCGGCGCGCACGCTGGCGCTGTTGCACCCCGACGGCTCGGTACCCCCCAGCGGCACGCGCCGGTGGCTCGACGCCCGCCGCGTCGACAGCCACGTGCACGTTCGCCTCGACCGCGACGGCGACTTCGCGCGCCTCGCGCGGGTCCTCGCCGGTCGCGCCGTGGGCCTGGCCCTCGGCGGCGGCGGCGCGCGGGGCTTCGCGCACATCGGCGTGATCCGCGCCATGGAAGAGGCGGGCCTGCCCATCGACATGGTGGGCGGCACCAGCATGGGCAGCATCATCGCCGGCCAGTACGCCATGGGTCGCAGCCCGGAGGCGATGATCACCTCGACCTTCGGCGACCGCCCTTCCCAGGCGTCCAGGGGAATCTGGCGGTACATGTTCCCATCGAATCGTCGATACGCCGCGAGCTCGCCGCCTCCGTTGACGAATCC
>CAYHRZ010000799.1:0-1924 GCA_964359125.1 uncultured Klebsiella sp.
GCACGCCGCTACGCCGAACTCCTGGCGCTGCCGCCCGCCCGGGGCACCCTGGACCTCGTCCACCTGGGCCTCGGCGACGACGGCCACACCGCGTCGTTGTTCCCCGGCGACGCGGTCCTGAATCTCCGCGAGGGCGGGGCCGTGGCCGTGGGCCCCTACCTCGGGCACTACCGCGTCACCCTCACCCTCCCGGCCATCGCCCGCGCCCAGGAGATCGTCTTCCTCGTGACCGGCAGCAGCAAGCGTGAACCGCTCCGGAAGTTGCTCGCGGGCGAGGTGAGCATCCCCGCCGGGCGAATCCGACACCCCCGCTGCGTGGTGTACGCCGACCGGGAGGCGGCGCCGTGAAGCGACCACCGCCGAAGGTCGACGCCGAGGCCGAGGCGCGCCGGTTGCACGACGACACCACCCGCGTGGCGAACTGGAAACGGTGGGGTCCCTACCTGTCTGAGCGACAGTGGGGCACGGTGCGCGAGGACTACTCCGCCGACGGTAACGCCTGGGCCTACTTCCCCTTCGACCACAGCCACCTGCGGGCCTACCGCTGGGGTGAAGACGGCCTCCTCGGATGGTGCGACCGGCAGGCCCGGCTCTGCCTCTCCGTCGCCCTCTGGAACGGCCGGGATCCCATCCTCAAGGAACGGCTGTTTGGGCTCGCGGGTCCGGAGGGGAACCACGGCGAAGACTGCAAGGAGCTGTACTTCTTCCTGGACAGCGCCCCCACGCATAGCTTCACGCGCATGGCCTACGTGTACCCGCAGGCCGAGTTCCCCTACGCCCAGCTCCGCGAGCAGAACGCTCGGCGTTCGCGCCTGGAACCCGAGTTCGAACTGGAAGACACGGGCGTCCTGGACGAGGGGGTGTTCGACGTCGTCGCCACCTACGCCAAGGCCGCCCCCGACGACACGCTGTGGACGGTGAGCATCACCAACCTCGGCCCCCGCCGCGCCACCTGCCACTTGCTCCCGCAGGCGATTCTCCGGAACACGTGGAGTTGGGGTCGCACCGGCGAGGGCTACGGTGAGCGCCCGCGGGTACACGCCGTCGACGATTCGGTGGTGATCGAAGGCGGCACCCTCGGGCGGTTCCGGCTCTTCGCCGAGGGCGCCGACGAGTGGCTATTTTGCGAGAACGAGAGCAACGCCGAGCGACTGTGGGGCGCCGCGGGTACGCCGTGGTCCAAGGACGCCTTCCACCGGCGCGTGGTCCGGGGCGAGGCGGGGGCGGTGAACGCCCTCGGCGAGGGCACCAAGGTGGCGGCCTGGTTCCGCGTGGACCTGGCCGCTGGGGAAACGCGGCGCTTGCGGTTGCGCCTGGTGCCCGTACTCATGGCGCCCGCCGACCCCTTCGCCGAGTTCGACGCCATCGTCGCCGCCCGCGAGGCCGAGAACGAGGCCTTCCACCTGTCCCACACGCCGCCGGGGCTGTCGGAGCAGGAGACGCGGGTGTTGCGGCAGGCTCGCGCCGGGCTCTTGTGCTCAAAACAGGCCTACCACTACGTCGTGCAGCAGTGGCTGGAGGGCGACCCGGCGACACCGGCACCGCCCCAACAACGACGCCGAGGCCGGAACGCGGAGTGGGCGGGACACCTCTACAACCGCGACGTCGTCTCCATGCCCGACACCTGGGAGTACCCCTGGTACGCGGCCTGGGACCTCGCCTTCCACGCCGTGCCCTTCGCACGGGTGGATCCCGACTTCGCCAAGGGACAGGTGGAGCTGTTCGTGCGCGAGTGGTACATGCACCCCAACGGGCAGATACCAGCTTACGAGTGGAACTTCTCCGACGTCAACCCGCCGGTCCATGCCTGGGCCGCCTGGCGGGTGTACAAGCTCACCGCCCCCAGGGGCAAGCGGGACCGGCGCTTCCTGGCGCACCTGTTCCAGAAGCTGCTCATGAACTTCACGTGGTGGGTGAACCGGAA
>CAYHRZ010000800.1:0-1911 GCA_964359125.1 uncultured Klebsiella sp.
AGCCGCAGGCGTCGTCGCTGACGTCGAGGTTCACGTCGGCCTGGCCGGGGGTGGATCTGGGTGGCGGTGCCTGTGCGAGAACCCGTTCCGAGGGCGCGAGGTTCAATCGACAAACCACGCGACCCGCCCGCCCGGGTCGAACATCACCCAGGCCACGAGGATGCACCACCCGGTCCAGAAGACATTGGCCGCTCGACTCTCATCCCAGCGGCGCGCGCCTATCGCCTCGCGCGTCGCGACGATCGACCAGGCCAGGGGCGCCGCGGAGGCCAGCACCGCGCAGACCAAGACCGCAATCGCCAAGGGCGGGGGTCCGCTCGGTGGGTCGTCGACCAGTGGGCTCAGCACCACGTTCGCAGCCCCGAACGCCCGCCCGGCGACGAGCACGAAGAGGGAAGTCACGAACAGGAGGGGGACTCCAGCGACAATCGCCGTCGCGACGGCGTGAATCCGCGCCCCCGTCACGGTGCCCCCTCGATGGCGAGTCGTGCCACGAACTCTGCCCACGAGGATGACAGCGGCGGGCAGAATACCACCACCGGCCAGCGGAGCCAGCCCAGCCCGAGCATGATGATTGCCGCGCGTCCCGGCCTCAGCGCGGGGACAATGGCGAGCATCGTCGCCACGTTGCCTAGGGCGAAGAGCACGGGCGAGAGCGCCTGCCAGGGGAAGCTGCTGCCCCGCCCAGGGGCGGGGCCTTCGCCCGCCATCATCGCGACGCCGGCCAGCCACACGCACGCGAGCGGTCCAACGAGCACCAGCGCGCACCCGCCCGTCGTGAGCGCTCGGCCGGCGCCCACGAGCCAGCTTCGAAGGGCGTGCCCGCCCGGTGCCTTCACCACTTGCGCCCGTAGGCAGGGAGCGCAGGCGCGCCTTTCGCTGTCCACGGTGACGGGTCCGCTAGTGGTTGCATTTTGCACACGCTCCCGACACGGGGGCGCCTCCGCATTCGCAGTTCGCCGAACAACCCAGGTCGGTGATTACGGCGCAGTAGGCGCATGGGTCGACGATGGCTCCCTCCAGCCCATCGAGAAGGGCCTGCTTCGCATAGGAGGCCACCTTGTAGAACTTCGCTCCGAAGGCCTCCCAACCGAAGGTGCGAACTTCCACGTGATCCCAGTCGACATCATCGCCGCACGTCGTGAACCCAGGCTGCACGATGTCCATCAGTTTGGATCCGCTATCGCCGCAACGGTGGACGTAGATCGGGTTGGAGCTCTGGTTGGTGACGCATCCCGCCATCGGGGAGTCGGTCCAGTCGATGGCGCCTGCAGCCGCGACTGGAAGGATCCAGGGCGGCACCACCCCGGCTTGTTCGCCATCGCCATCCCCGTCGCCACCCCCTCCGCCGCCGCCCGGCCCGTCGGGCCCGCCCCCCCAGTCGCCGCCGGGCAGGCCGCCGCCGGGGAGGCAGGCGTCCTCCACCTGCTCCATGGTCTCGTCGACCGAGCCCGTGGGGGAGAGCTCCTTGGCCACGGTGCCGGTGAAGCCGCGCTTGCAGTCGCAGGTGACGGAGCACTGGCACCAGCGGCCGTCGAAGCTGCACTGGGCGCCGGCCGCGGCGCCCCCGTAGGAGACCTCGCGTCCGTCGGGGAGGGTCTCGACGCAGGCCTCGGTGCAGTACCCGTCGTTGCCCCCCGCGTTGTTGGCGGTGTCGACGCACTGCTGGTCCTGGCAGCTGTAGGCGACGCGGCAGGCGTAGCTGGTCGCGTCGTACTCCCAGCCGTAGTCGCGGGCTACCGTTCCGCCCTGGCCGCAGGGGTCGCCCGCGCGGAGGGGCTCCTTGCAGTCGCAGTCGCCCGGCACGGCAAGGCTCCAGTGGACGCCGGGGGCCCGCGCGGTGGCGGCGTCCACCCCGTCCTGCAACGCGTGGAGGAACTGCTCGGCCTCGCCGAGGCCCGGGGGCCTGTT
>CAYHRZ010000801.1:0-1901 GCA_964359125.1 uncultured Klebsiella sp.
GTCCACCTGCACGCCGACGGGTCCCTCCGCGGCTTCACCGACGCGCTGCTCCGTGACCTCGACGTCGACACCGAGCCCCTCTACAGCGCCGACGAGGCGGTCGAGATCGCGGTGGGCCAGAGCGTCGGCTGGGACAAGCTCACTGACGACCCCCTGGTCGACCTCTGGGTCCTCCGCCGTGACGCCGACCACCTCGCTTGGCGCGTCCGCCTGGACCGCCAGGACGGCACGCACGCCACCTCGCAGCCGGCGGTGTTCGTCGACGCGCACACCGGCGATGTGGTGTGGACCTACGACGGCCTGCGCACCGCCACGGGCACGGGGGCGAGCCACTACGACGGCACGGTCAGCTTCGACACCTACCTGTCCGGCTCCAACTACTACCTCGAAGACACCACGCGCGACCTCGGCACGCTGTCCTACAACAACAGCACGCGCCGCCCGAGCTGGCTCACCGACACCGACAACGACTGGTCGAGTTCCACGCAGACCAGCGCGGCCAGCGCCCACTGGACCTCCACCAAGGTGTGGGACTACTACTCGGGCACCTTCGGGCGCAATGGCCTCGATGGCAGCGGCGGCCCCGGCTACGCCTCGTCGAACACCGGCAGCGGGACGGTGCTCACCTCGTACGCCGACTATGGCCGCAACTACGTCAACGCCTACTGGTCCGGCAGCTACATGGTTTACGGCGACGGCGACGGCGTCAACGCCGACCCGCTGGTCACGCTCGACATCACCGGCCACGAGATGACCCACGGCGTGACCGAGAGCGAGGCGAACTTCGTGTACTCCGGCGAGAGCGGCGGCATCGACGAGTCGATGGCCGACGTGTTCGGCGCCATGGTGGAGCGCGCGGTCGACGGCGCCAACGCCAACGTGTGGATCGTGGGCGAGGACTGCTGGACGCCGGGCACCGCGGGCGACGGCCTCCGGTACATGGACAGCCCGGCCGACGACGGCTCCAGTCACGACTACTACAGCTCGTCGACCAGCAGCGTCGACGTACACTACTCGTCGGGCGTCGGGAACCTGGCCTTCTACCTGCTCGCCGAGGGCGGCGCGCACCCCACCCGCGGGGGTACCGCGCTCACCGGGATCGGCGCCGACACCGCCGCCGCGATCTGGTACCGCGCGCTCACGACCTACCTCACGTCGTCCAGCAACTACAGCGCCCTCCGGACCGCGACGCTCAGCGCGGCGACCGATCTCTACGGTGCGACCGGCACGGAATACACCGCGGTGGGCGACGCGTGGACCACGGTTGGCGTGGGTGACTCCGGTGGCGGAGGGGGCGGCGGCACCACGGACTGCAGCGGCTACGAGTCGACGGCGTCGGGCTCGCTGTCGTCGTCTGGCTCGGCGGAGTACGTCTCCTCGTCGTCCGGCTTCTCCGCGGCGAGCGGTACCCTCCTCGGGTACTTGGAAGGCCCGTCGTCGGCCGACTTCGACCTCTACCTGCAGAAGAAGGGGAAGAAGGTCTGGTCGACCGTGGCGAGCGACACCACCTCGAGCCCGAACGGCACGGTCAGCTACGCCGGTTCCAGCGGCACCTACCGCTGGGTGGTGTACTCGGCGTCGGGCAGCGGCAGCTACACCCTCTGCTACGACACGCCGTAGGCGCGCGGTGACGGCCGGTCGGTCCGTCGCCCGTTACGGGTAGGGTGGTGTCGTCCCTCCTCGCCCTGCTCCTGTCCTGCGACCCCGACCCGGGCCCCGGACCGGGGAGCACGGCCGTGTGCAACGGGGGCACGTCCTGGTCACCGGGGTCGGTGGCCTTCCGCGAGGCCACCGCCGAGTGGGGCCTCGACGCCATGGCGGTGACCGGCCTGCGCCTGTAGGCGGTGGGCGCCGCCCGCGCCGGCTGGCCCCGCCACCAGGTGGGCAGTACCCCCCGCGCC
>CAYHRZ010000802.1:0-1881 GCA_964359125.1 uncultured Klebsiella sp.
GATCCCCCGGGCGCGGGCCGGCGGCGTCACCACCATCCAGGTCCTCCCGGGCTCCGGCAACATCGTCGGGGGCCGGGCGGCGATCCTGAAGCTGCGGCCCTCCCGGACGCTGGAGCCGATGCTGTTCCGCGACGCCCCGCCGGCGATCAAGATGGCCTGCGGCGAGAACCCGAAGCGGGTGTACGGCGACAAGACCGACGACGACCAGGTCATGTCACGCATGGGGGAGTTCGCCATGATCCGCGCCAAGTTCACCGAGGCCCGCGAGTACCGCGTGGCCAGGGCGGGCAAGTCGCCGCCGCCGTGGGACGAGAACCTCGAGGTCCTCGCCGACGTGCTCGACGACAAGGTCCGTGTCAACCTCCACTGTTACCGCAGCCACGACATCGCGGGCTGGTTCCGGGTGGCCGACGAGTTCGGCTTCCGCATCGTCACCATCCACCACGCCCTGGAAACCTACAAGGTGCGGGACCTCCTCGCCGCCCACGGCACCGGCATCGCCACCTGGCCCGACTGGTGGGGTTTCAAGCTGGAAGCGCTCGACGGCATCCCAGAAGGGGGCGCGCTGGTGAGCAGCGCCGGTGTCCCGGTGGCCACGCACTCCGACAGCGCCAGCCACGTGCAACGGTTCAACATCGAGGCCGCGAAGATGGTGCGCTACGGCATGACGGAGGCCGACGCGCTGGAGAGCATCACGCTGGACCCGGCTCGGTTGCTCGGGGTCGACGCGCGGGTGGGTAGCCTCGACGTGGGGAAAGACGCCGACCTGGTGTGGTGGGACAAGCACCCGCTCGACGGCACGGCCCTGGCCCAGCGCACCTGGATCGACGGCGCCGTGGTGTACGACCGCGCCACCGAGGGGGTGCCCAGTGGGCGTCGATAGGCTGTCGCGACGGCAGGTGCTGGCCGGCCTCGTGGCCACCAGCACGGGCACGCTCACTTCGCCCTTACCCCCACTCTTCCCCGGGGCGCGCGGTGGCCTCGACGGCTACGTTCCCGGCGATGTAGATAGGTTTTCTCTGTCCAACGCCCGGGTGCTGGTGGGTGACGGCAGCGAGTTCGTCGGCGGTATCCGTGTTGAAAGCGGGAAGATCGTCGAGGCGGGCCCCGGGGTCAGCGGCGGGACCGACCTGGGCGGGGCGGTCGTTTTCCCCGGTTTCTTCGACGGTGGCAGCGCGATCGGCTTGTTCGAGGTGGACCAGGAAGGCGGCACGCATGACGACAACGAGTCCAGCGACGCGGTGGTGCCGGCGGCGCGGGTGGTCGATGCCTACAACCCGCTGTCGGCCGGTGTCGGTGTCGCGCGGCGACAGGCGGTGCTCGGGGGTTTGGTGGTGCCCAACGGCGGCCTCGTGCCGGGGCAGGCGGCCTGGATGAGGTTTGCGGGCGACACCGTGGCCGAGGCGACGGTCCTCGACCCGGCGGGGCTGTGGATCAACCTTGGCCGCGGCGGGACGGGGAGCCAGCCGAACGCGCCCAAGTCCCGGATGGGCGTGGCGTCGCGGCTGCGCGAGATCCTCGACGCGCACAAGCCGCCCGACGACCCGCACGCGTCCTGCAGCGAGGGGGACCGCAAGTCCGGTCGCTGCGACCGAGGTAAGTGCAAGAAGAAGGACGAGAAACCGCCCGAGTACACCCGCGCGCAGCGGGCCTGGCACGCGGTGAGACGCCGAGAGCTGAAGGTCATCCTCTACGCCGAGCGGGCGGACGACATCCTCACCGGCATCGCGCTGGCCCGGGAGTACCAACTCGACACGGTGCTGGCCGGGTGTGCCGAGGGGCACCTCGTGGCTCGGGAGCTCGGCGACAGTGGCTTTTCGGCGCTGGCGGGCCCCGTCACCACCCAGCCGTCGGGCTGGGACAACGCCCACGCTCGCTACG
>CAYHRZ010000803.1:0-1881 GCA_964359125.1 uncultured Klebsiella sp.
CCGTTCGAGGCACATCTTCGCGTCGGTGCGGTCCATGCCCGAGCCGTTGTCGGTGACCCGCACCAGGTTGCGCCCACCGGCCCGCAGGGCGACGCGGATCTCGGTGCCGCCGGCGTCGAGCGCGTTCTCCACCAACTCCTTCACCACGCTGGCCGGGCGCTCCACCACCTCGCCCGCGGCGATCTTGTTGACCAGCGACTCGTCGAGGATGCGGACGGCCATCGCCGGTGGGTCTATTCCGTAGCCCCTCCCCTCACCCCTCGTCGTCGATCTCGTCGTCGGTCTGGGGCGGCTCCTCGTCCATTTCCTCGAGGCGCGCCACCTCGTCGAGCACCCCCGGCTCCAACTCGGCCTCCAACTCGGCCTCCACGGCGTCCACCTGCGTGCGCGCCTCGCCCAGCCGCCGCCGGCGCCGGTACTCGATCTTCAGCGGCGTGCCCACGAAGCCGAACTCGGCGCGGAGCCGGTTCTTGAGGAAGCGGTCGTAGTGTTCCACCACCCCCTCCGGGTTGTTGACGAAGATGCAGAAGGTGGGCGGCCGCACCCGCACCTGCGTCATGTACTGGTAGCGGATGGGGTGGTTGTGCAACTGGGGGGGCGAGTGGGCAAGCACCGCGGCGCGCAAGAAGTCGTTGAGGGGCGAGGTGCTGATGCGGGTGTTGAAGGCGTCGTAGACTTCTTTCGCGAGGTCCAAGAGCCGCGACACACCCTTGCCGGTGAGCGCGGAGATGTAGTGGACAGGCGCGAAGTTGGCGTGTGGCAGTTTCCGCGAGAACTCGTCTTCCAGCACCACGACGTTGCGGTCCTCGGTTTCGCGCACCGCGTCCCACTTGTTGACCAGCATCAAGAGCGCCCGGCCCCGCTCGACCACCAGCCCGGTGAGGCGCGCGTCTTGTTCGGTGGGGCCCTCCACCCCGTCGAGCACCACGAACACCACGTGACAGCGCTCGATGGTGCGCAGCGAGGCGCCCACCGCCAGTTGTTCCACGTCGTCTTCCACCCGCGCCCGGCGGCGAATGCCGGCGGTGTCCACCAAGCGGAAGCGCTGCCCCCGGTACTCCATCACGCTGTCGGTGGCGTCCATGGTGGTGCCCGGGATGTCGCTGACGACGTGGCGATCCTCGCCGAGCAGGCGGTTCACCAGGGTGGACTTCCCCACGTTGGGACGACCGAGCACCGCGATGCGGATCTCGCCCTCCACCTCCTCCTCGGGCGGCGCGTTTTTCGGAAAACGCTCGACCACCGCGGTGAGTAGCTCCCACTGGCCGCGGCCGTGCTCCGCCGACACCGACACCACCTCGTCGAAGCCCAGGGACCAGAAGTCGGCCGCGTTGTCGTCGTGCATCGCGTCGTCGCACTTGTTGACCGCCACCACCACCGGCTTTCCCGAGGCGCGGATGATCGCGGCCGTAGCCTTGTCGGCGGGGGTCACCCCGGACTGCCCGTCGACCAGGAACACCACCACGTCGGCCTCGCCGATGGCCGTCTCGGACTGCCGTCGCATGGCGGCGAACAACTCGGAGCTGGGATTGGGCTCGAAACCGCCGGTGTCGACCAGCATGTACTCGTGCTCCAGCCACTGCGCGATGCCGTAGTTGCGATCCCGGGTGACCCCCGGCCGGTCGTGGACCAGCGCCCGCTTCTCGCCGACCAGCCGGTTGAAGAGCGTGGACTTCCCCACGTTGGGACGGCCGACGATGGCGACGACGGGCAGCACGGCGCTACTTGTTGCGCACGAACAACTCGCGCGCGATGATCAACCGCTGGATCTGCGAGGTGCCCTCGTAGATCTGGAAGATCTTCGCGTCGCGCATCAGCTTCTCAACCGGGTACTCCTCGGAGTAGCCGTAGCCGCCGAAAACCTGCACCGCGTTGGTGGTG
>CAYHRZ010000804.1:0-1879 GCA_964359125.1 uncultured Klebsiella sp.
CCGATCTCCTCGAGGTCGGGAATGCCGTCGCCGTCGTTGTCGGCGTCGATGTGGTCGGGCGTGCCGTCGCCGTCGGTGTCGGTGCCGTAGCTGTCGTCGGACTCCTTGCCGTCCTTGATGCAGTTGTTGTCGCTGTCGGTGTCGAGGTAGTCGGCCACGCCGTCGCCGTCGCTGTCGACCGGCAAGGTCGCCACGTCGCTGTCGCCCGCCTCCTTCTTGTCGTTGAGGCCGTCGCCGTCGCTGTCGGTGTCCTCCATGTTGGGCGTGCCGTCGCCGTCGGCGTCGTCGCTACCCTCGTGGATGTCGAGGATCGTGTCTTCGTCGGCGTCGTTCTGCTCGACCACGAAGGCGTCGTCGCCCCCGCTGTCGGCCGTGCCCGAGTCGGCGTCTTTGCTCTCGCCGCCGGGGCAGCCGAGGGCGAACAGGAGGGACAGGGGAAGTAGACGGCTCATCGGTGCCTCTGAGGGCAGGGAGGATAGCCCGGAATGGGGCTCGCCCACAAGCGCTCGGGGGCAGAACGCCGTCCCGGGGCCGGGTGTGACGGCGAGCGCGATAGCACCGTGACGTGCCCCCGTACCAGCGCCCCGACCATTTCACCCGGAAAGCAAAGTCGCAAGGCTACGCGGCGCGGAGCGTCTTCAAGCTGGAAGAGCTCGACCAGCGCTTCCGGCTCACCCGGCGCGGCGGGCGGGCCATCGACCTCGGGAACTTCCCAGGTAGCTGGAGCAAGTTCTTGCTGGAACGGGGGATGAGCGTGACCGGGGTCGACCTGCAGGCCCCCGCCTTCACCGGGGGGACGTGGATCGTCCGCTCGGCGATGGAGGTGGAACCGGAGGAACTCGGCGGCTCGCACAGCGTGGACCTGTTCGTGTCCGACATGGCGCCCAACACCTCGGGCGACCGCTTCACCGACCACGCCCGGCAAGTCCGTCTCGCCGGGCGGGCGCTGCACCTGGCGGTGGCGACGCTCAAGCAGGGCGGCGCGTTCGTCGTGAAGGTTTTTGACGGGGAGGACGCGCCGGCCTTCGCCAAGCAAGTCGCGCTGCACTTCACCGCCACCAAGCGGGTGAAGCCCGATGCCACCCGCGGCCGGAGCGTGGAGTTCTTCCTGGTGGGCACCGGCTTCCGCCCGGCGGGCTGACCGCCGCACCGCCGCGTGATTAGACTGACCGTCACTCCGAGGAATCCTCGCATGTCCTGGTCCAGCGTCACCGTCGCCCGCGCCTCCGTCACCGACCGCGCCGCCTACCTCCGCAAGGTGCTCACCCTCACCGCGGGGGGCGTGGGCATCGCGGCCCTCACCTCCGTCGCCAGCGCCGTCGTGCTCTCGGCCGTGCCCGCGCTGTGGTCCGGCTGGGCACCCTTCCTGGTCATCATGGGCCTCTTCGCCGCCAACAACTTCGTCGCCCAGCCGATGGTCTTCGGGAACGCCAAGCCCCTGGGCTTCGTCCTCGGCATGGGCTTCCAGGGCATGGCGATGGGCTTCCTCATCCTCTCGGCGCTCGCCGTGAGCGGCGCGGCCTTCGGCAACCCCTTCCTGCTCATCGGCCTTGCGATGGGGCTCACCTTCTTCGGCGTGCTCGGCCTTGCCGCCTACGCCTACGTGCAACCCCGCAACTTCTCGATGCTCGGGGCTGGCCTGTCGGCGCTGGCGATCCCCATGCTCATCGGCATGGTGGTGAGCTTCGCCTTCCCCTCGCTCATCGGCGGCACCTTCGGGCTGATCCTCAGCGTCGTCTTCGTGGCGGTGAGCGTGGGCGCGGTGCTGTACCAGCTCGACCAGGTGATCCACAAGTTCACCACCGACGCCCACTGGGAAGGCGCCTACACCATCTCGATGGGCATCCTCACCCTGTTCTGGAACATCCTGAACCTCTTG
>CAYHRZ010000805.1:0-1876 GCA_964359125.1 uncultured Klebsiella sp.
ACCGGAAGAACAGGACATCATCAACCAACTGACCGGGGAGGGACAAGCCCAGCCACGGCAAGAGGGTCAGCACGCGAGGGAGCCGCGGCTCAACAATCGGTGCACGCATGCAGACCTCCCGCGGCCGAGTTGTACCACACCGTTGCCCACGCCTGTCCCGTCCGCCGACGCGAGGCAGGGCGCCATGCAGGGCCCGCGGTTCACCACACACGAGCGCCTGCAGAAGGCCAGGCGAGTGGCTGACCTGTACTGAGCCGCTGCTGCGCGACCCGCCGGGGAAATTCCCCACCGGGGGTCGCTCGCGCGCGTGCGCGCGTAGGCCCCCGGTGGCCACGGCGAAAACGGCCGCATTACGGCCCACCCCCCGGGTGTCCAACCGGCCAGCCGCGCGTACGTTTCTGGCCACGACTCCCCCAGGCGAGTCACCCCCACGGAGGCCACGTGCTCGACGCCCACACGCAGGACCAGATCACCACGCTCGCCGCCGCCGGCGTGTCCAAGGCGGAGATCGCCCGGCGCCTCCGCGTGGACCGCAAGACCGCCCGCGCGGTGCTTGCCCGGCGGGGCGGGCCACCACGAGCACCGGCCGCTGGGCCGCCCGCGCCGGGCGGGGCCCCCACGGCACACGGCGTCGGGGCTGCCCTTGCCAGGGGCGACGACCGCGCCCCGGCCACCGACCTCGCCACGCGGGCGCACCGCATGCTCGCGGCGGGCGCGCGAGTCACCGACCTCGTGTGCGAGTTGGGGTTGACCCCCGCGCAGGCCCGCGACGCTTACGAAGACTGGCGCGCCTGTGTGCTCGCCGACGAGAGCCGCCCGTCCATCGACCAGTTCGTCGCCCTGCGCGACGAGATCCGGGCCCTGGGGATCACCGTCACCCAGGCCCTGGGCGCCGTGCGCCTCTACGAGGGGCTCCACGCGGCCGTCGAGGAGGCCGGTTTCGCGGGCACGGACGGCATCGAGCTGCTGCGCGAGCTGCACCGCCGGGGCATGGACTCCGCCGAGGCGGGCGCGGTCCTGGGGCGCCTGCCGGCCCTCGAAGAGGCCGAGCGGCGCGAGGTCGAGGCCGAGGCCCGGCGCGAGGAGGCCGAGGCGTGGCGCGACCGCGCCGAGGTCACCAGGGCCCACCTTGAGGCCGAGGCGGCCGATCTCGCTGGCCACGTGGGCTGGCTCCGGCTCGCCCGGGACCTCGCCGAGGCGACGCGAAGCGCGGGCAGCGTCGCCGCGTTGTTGCGGGCGGCGTTGGTGCGCGACGAGGGACGGGACGGCAAGGAGCTTCACCGCCGGGCGACGGAGGCAGAGGAAATCGCGGCCGAGGCGGCGTTCGCAGCGTGGGCCGCGAGGCGCCTCCCGAACCTACTGGTCCTGCGGGGAGATCACGACGAAGCGGTCAGCACGGCGCGCGCCCGGATCCAGCTCCGCGACGTGGTGGCCGGGATGTTCCTCGCCCGGAGTGGGTGAGCGGAGGCGGGTGTAGGCCCCCCAGGTGGGCGCCGATGTCGCCGTCAGCGCACTCTTCACACGCGCCGGACACGTCGCGATCGTGATCTGCGGCCCCGGACAGGCTGCGGCAGTTCAGATCCCTGCCGGCGTCGCAGCCGTTGTCGCCGCCCGGGTAGGCATCGGCGCGGATGTCGCCCTCGTCGGCGGTAGAGATTGAGCCGCCGCCTCCGGCGTCCACGCGATCCCACAACGCCTCATCGGTGACCAGGACGCAGCCCAAGTGGCGGAGGAGCACGCGGGCATGGGATCGCGAGGTGCGCCGCTTCGGCACCGAAGTGGTAAGCAACACGGCGCCGCGATACTACAGCGCATGGACTTAGCCTCATGCGCTGCGCCCTGCTGGTGCCTGTGAGATCCAGTAGGTTCGAAGGCA
>CAYHRZ010000806.1:0-1870 GCA_964359125.1 uncultured Klebsiella sp.
GGCTACCTGGCCAACACCCAGGACTGCGACGACGCCAACGCCAGCGTCAACCCCGCCGCCACCGAGACCTGCAACGGTCTCGACGACGACTGCGACGGCACCACCGATCCCGACGACGCCTGGTGGGACACGGACTGGCCCTACCGGCTCCTGGTCACCGTCACCGCGTCGAGCTACGACGTGGACAGTCCCCCGGTCCTGGTCGACGTCGACTTCCGGGCCGCGCTCGACAGCCTGGGCGACAGCGCCGCCTTCGATGCCGACACCCTGCGCGTGGTGACCCAGGACTGCGCGTCGGGCCCGGCAGAGGTCCCCAGCCAGTACATCGAAGACTACGTGGGCCTGCTCGACAAACTCGACGCCGCCGACGCCACCAGCGAGTACGGCACCGTGGCGCTGCTCGCCGACAGCGACGGCGACCTCTCCAGCCTCGACCCGCTGCCCGCGGGTACCAGTGTCACGTACGGCTTCTACTTCGGCGGCACCGCCGGGGCGCCAAGTTACAGCACCGGTCTGGCGGCCTCGGCCGCGGCGCTGTCCAACGACGTCACCACTGCCAGCTTCGACGACGACTACGGCGGCCTGCTCAGCAGCGTGAGCTTCGAGGGATCGGCCAGCCTCGAGGACCAGGCCACCTCCTGCTGTGGAAATTCATTCTACGGCGGCAGCTGGGGCATCGACCCCCAGGACGGCACGGGCACCCTCGCCCTCCTGCTCGACGGCCCCGTCCTCGCCGCCGTCCAGGCCGTCGGCTCCCGGTCCGACAGCCAGTCCGGCTACGACTACACCTATACCTACCTGATGTTTGCCGGGAGGCCCGAGTTCTGGAGCAAGGTGTACCAAGTGACCACCCAGTCGTCGACGCTGTCGCACCCCACCGACATCACCTACGGGATCCGCCCGTGGGAAACCCGCCGCGACAACATCTCCAGCGGCGCCACCTTCACGACCGACAGTAGCTACCTCTACGCCGACGTGTCCAACGGTACCTACGGTATGGCCTTCGCCTACGTGGCCCCGCCCACCTACGTGATCACCCTGTCGAACTACGACCCCTACCTCATCGCCGTGAGCAACGACTACACCGCCTATGGCCTCGGCACCCCCGCCACCCTGCCGAGCGGGACGGCCTACCTCGACCACGTCGTGCAGGTACACCTCCCCCACCAGGACGACTTCACCACCGGCGTGCAGTCCGCCCTCTTCGGCCTGGTGGAGGGGGTCACGGTCGCCCAGGGCACGCCGGAGGCGCAGTAGTCACTCGGCCGTGGCGCCGGCAGCGTGTAGACTCCCCCCATGCGCCTGCTCCCGATCTTGCCCCTCGCCCTGCTCGCCTGCGAGCCCACCTCCTCCACGAAGTACGTCACCGACCGCGACGAGGACGGCATCCCCGAGGAGGAGGACTGCGACGACGAGGACGCCAGCGTCGGCACGCCCACCACCTACTACGCCGACCTCGACCACGACGGCCACGGCGACGGCGCGACCTCCGACGCCTACTGCGAGCGCCCCGTGGGCTACGTCGAGACCGGCGACGACTGCGACGACGCCGACGCCGACGTGTACCCGGGCAACACCGAGGTGTGCGACGGCAAGGACAACGACTGCGACGGCAGCGTCGACGACGGCGCCGAGAGCACGGCCTACTACACCGACAGCGACGGCGACGGCTACGGCGACGACGCCGCCGTGGTGTTCGACTGCACCCAGCCCGAGGGCACGGCCACCGTGGGCGGCGACTGCGACGACGGCGACGCGGCCTACAACCCGGGCGCCACCGAGGCCGACTGCGCCGACCCCAACGACTACAACTGCGACGGCTCGGTGGGCTACGCCGACGACGACGCCGACGGTTTCGCCGCCTGCGAGG
>CAYHRZ010000807.1:0-1868 GCA_964359125.1 uncultured Klebsiella sp.
GGTCCAGCATCGAGCGTCGCGGCGGCAGAGGCCTCGAAGGCGGCGACCCAGCCGGGGACGACTCGACCGGTACGCCGGTGGGACTGGGCGGGGGCGGCTCGACGGCGCGCGTCGGCTGCGGGGGTGCCGCCTCCTGGGGGGCAGGTGGCACCGGCAGGGGCAAGGCGGGCGGCGAACTCTCCACCGCCTCGAAAGGCGAGGGGGCGGGCGGCGGCTCGTCGAGCGCCGGCGCCAGCGTGGGGGGCGGTCCGGCACGAGGTGGGGCGAAGGGCGAGACCACGGGGGCCAACGTGGGCGTGGCGCGCGGCGGCCGCTCCTCGGGGACGAGCGGGGAACTCACCGGGTTGACCGCCAATAGTGGTGCGGGCGGGGGCGGCGTGGCCGCGGGGCTGTCCCCGCTGGCGATGTAGGCGGCCGTGCTGTCGGGCGCGGTGCCGGGGACGACCGGGGTGAGGGTGGGCGTGGGCGGGCGATCCTTCTTGCCACGGGCCTTGCGGGTGGCCGGCGGCAGCGGGGTGAGCGAGCCTTCCGCGGTGTTCGTCCACTCGGTATGCTCGCCGGTGGCATCGGGCTCCGCGGCGGGGGGCACGCCGGGCGGCGCGGTGGTCGGCGGGTCGTCGGACTCGGCGCCCTTGCCGTCGGCCCGCTGCTGGGCAACCCGCTCGGCCAGGGCCTGCGCGGCCGCGACCGCCGTCGTCATGGGATCCGGGTCGATGCGGGTAGCGGGGGAGTCGTCGAAGGCGTCGCCGCCCTGCGGGGCGTCGGGCGCCTCGTCGACGCCGACCACGAAGCCGCCGCCGCCGGGGGTGCCCGCGAGCAACGGGGCGAGGAACGCGCGCGTGTCTTCGCCGATGGCGGCGAAGCTGTACCCCGCCATCAAGCCCCGCAGGTCCTCCCGGAGCACGAAGGCGCGCTGGTAGCGGTGGCGGGGGTTGAGCGACAGGGCGCGGAACAGCACCTTGTCGAGACCCGGCATCCGCTCCTTCACCCTGAGCAGTTGCGAGGTGACCTCCGCCCGGCGCACCTTGTGGATGGTCTGGAGGTTCGACTCGGCGCGGAACAGCGCCTCGAGCGTGAGCAACTCGTAGAGCACCGAGCCCAGCGAGAAGATGTCGGAAGCCGGGCTGAGCTTCTGCTCGGGGTGCGTTTGCTCCGGCGAGAGGTACTCCATCCGCGCCGGCACCGGCGCGGCCACCCCCCCGTGGGGGAAGCTGGTGGGGCTTCGCGCCAGGCCGTAGCCGCCGACCAACACCTTGCCTTCCCGGGTGAGGAAGATCGCGGAGGGCTTCAGGGCGTAGTGCAGCACGTGCTCGGCGGCGGAACCCTTCCCGCTTCGCCCGTGCAAGGCCTCCAAGCCGTTACATATTTGCGTGGCGACGTTGAGGAAGACGTTGTGGGGCACCTGGTGGGAGGATTGCCGACACCAGTTCAGCACCTGCTCCAGCGTGACGCCGTCGACGTATTCCTCCACCACGAAGTGCTCGTCGCCCGCGACCACGTGGTCGACGACGTGCACCAGGTACGGGTGGCGGACGCCGATGAGGTCCCGGACCCGGCCGTCGATCGTCGCCAGCCGCCCCGCGTCGCGCAGGACGAAGGGCAAGATCCGACGCACGACAACCGCCTTGCCGCCACCTGCGTCGTGGCTACCGAGATAACTCTCGGCAACGCCGCCAGTACCGAGCTTGCGGTGGAGCGAGAAATCGCCCACCTTGTGGGGGAGGAGGAACATAACCTCGGGCAGCAGGGTAGTTTGCGATGGCCTTGCCGTCAAGGCGCTCGTTGGGAGACCCATGGTCCTGGCCGGATTGTTTGCATGCGCTTTTCACGCCGTCTCCTGTGTTTTGCCACGCTCGTCCTCGCACTGG
>CAYHRZ010000808.1:0-1861 GCA_964359125.1 uncultured Klebsiella sp.
GCCGCCGCGAGGCCGACGACGAAGACGACGAAGACGACGAAGACGAGGACGAGGAGGAGGAATCCGCCGACACCGGCGGCGCAGCCGATCGCTTCGAGTTCACCCGTCTGTTGGGCGCGGCTTTCCAGCGGGACTCCCGCGGCGCCGACACCCCCCCCGATGGCGACACCACCGACACCGGTCGCGACACGAGCGACACCGGCTCCCCCGCCGTGACCTGGCCCGAGGCGGGGCCCTCGTGCACGAGCTGGGGTGAGCCCGTGATGACGGGCACGGTGGCCGACGTGGCGCTCGAGGAGATCTCGGGCGTGGCTGTTTCCTTCCAGAACCCCGGCGTGCTCTGGGTGATCGAGGACCACGGCAACCCGGCGGAGATCGTGGGCCTCGACACCGCCGGCAGCACCGTCGCCACGCTGGCACTCGAGATCGCCGAGAACGACGACTGGGAAGACGTGCTGCTCGTCCCCTGCGGGGCCGGTGCTTGCCTGGTGGTGGCCGACACCGGCAACAACAGCCGTGACCGGGAGACCTTCAGCTTCCTGGTCGTCCCCGAGCCGCTGCTCGATGGCCGCACCACCAGCTACACCGCCGTGCCCGAGGCCTACGCCTTCAGCTACCCCGACCTCCCCGAGGACGTGGAGGCGGTGGGCCTCACCGACGGGGGCGCGTACTACCTGTTTTCCAAGCGGACCGACAACACCTCGGGGGTGTACCAGCTGCCGGCTCTGGTCGACGGCGCGGTGGCCACGTCGCTGGGCAACATCGTCACCGGGCCGGAAGAGTCGCCGGGGCCGGAGGGTGCGGCGACCAGCGCGAGTTTCTGGCCCGGGGAGGATCGATTCTTGCTCCGGACCTACGGGCGCACGCTGGAGTTCGTCGCGCCCGACGGTCTCGACAAGCTCGACGCCTTCGCGTCGATCGCGCTCCCGTCGCCCACCATCGACCACGACGAGGCGGTGACCTACGACATCGTCAACGGCGGCTACTGGACGATTCCCGAGGCGCCCGAGGGAGCGCCGATCTGGTACGTGCCCTGCGAGGAGTGAAAGCGGTAGAGTAGTCGGATGCGACTCCTCCTCTTGGCGATGTTGGCGTGCAGCGAGACCGTCAATCCGGGCGAGACGGGCAGCAAGGACGGGACGGACGACGCCGTCGACGTGGACGGCGACGGATTCTCGGAAGCCGAGGGCGACTGCGACGACGCCGATGCCAACGTCTTTCCGGGGGCCCCGGAGACCTGCGACGGCTACGACCAGGACTGCGACGGCGAGGCCGACGACGGGCTGATGTCGACCTGGTACCTCGACGCCGACGGCGACGGCTACGGCGGTAGCTCCGTGCACGTAGGCTGTGAGCCCGAGGAGGGGGAGATCGCCGTGGGTGGCGACTGCGACGACAAGAACGCCGACGTCTCGCCCGTCGCGGTGGAGGTATGTGACGGTCGCGACAACGATTGCGACGGTGACACCGACGAGGGGGTGGTCGGAACCTGGTACGCCGACGCCGACCGGGACGGCTTCGGCGACCCGGCCGTGGCGGACGAGTCCTGCACCGCCCGGCTCGACTACGTGGCCGACAGCACCGACTGCGACGACGCCAGCGCCGCGGTGTTCCCGGGTAACCCCGAGGTTTGCGACCAACTCGACAACGACTGCAACGGGCTGGTCGACGACGGCGTGCTGGTCGTGTACTACGTGGATCTCGACGGTGACGGCCACGGCGACGCCACCGTCACGGAAGGAGCCTGCGCGCTGCCCACCGGCTACGCGGAGGTGGGCGACGACTGCGACGACCTCGATCCGGGCGTGGGGGCCGCGGGCCCCCCCGCCGGCCACCCCGGCGCCCCCCCCAGCGCCCGCCG
>CAYHRZ010000809.1:0-1859 GCA_964359125.1 uncultured Klebsiella sp.
GGGATGGCGGCGGCGTTGTTGCAGCTCGGGCGGCTGTCGCGGGAGATGGGGCTGGGGAGGATGGGGGCGGTCCCGACCGTGTTGCCGCTCGGCACGCTGCCCTACCTGGTGTGGCTGGCGCCCTCGGCCCTGGTCGAACCCTGGACGCTCCTGGCCGGGTTGTTCGCGTTGCGACGGGTGCGGACCTGGTGGGTCGAAGGCGATGCTGCTGCGCTGGGGCCGGCCTTCCTGGCCCTGGGCGTGGGGGCCATGACCCGGTACGAGGCCTGGGGTTGGATCGCGCTCTTGTTGGTGGCCTGCGGGGTCCGTCAAGTGCCGGGCCTCTTACGACTGTCGGTGCCCGCCCTGGTTTTTCCCGTGGCGTGGTGCGTCGCGCAGATGGCCTGGACGGGCAATCCCTTCAACTTCGGGCTGTTTGCGCACGAGTTCCTCGTGGAGGACAACCCCGACCTCTCGGCCCTCGGTCGCGCGGGGCAGGGGCTGGCGGCCTGCTGGGAGCTGCTTTTCCCCGTTGCGCTGGCGGGTGTGGTGGGGTTGTGGTTCGCGACTTCGCTGCGGGGCCTGGGGTTGGTGGTGGGGGCGGTCCTGGCCGCCACCGGGCTGCAACTTGTCGCTCACGCCATGGGCTTCGCGGGCCTGCACAACGTGTGGCGCCACTACTTGCCGCTCCTGGTGCCGGTTGCCCTGGGCGTGGGTGCGCTCGTGACACACGTGGCGGCGCGGGGGGCCGTGCTGGGTTGGCTGACGCTGGGGCTGGTGGTGCAGGGGGAGTTGTTGACCATGGACTGGCCACCGGTGGCCTACGAGGATGACCTCGCCCGGGTGGCCACGCGCTTGCGTTCGTTGCGCGCCCGCGTAGGCGGGAACGTGATGATCGAGGCCATCGGATACGAGACTCGTGTGTTGCAGATCCTGCTCGGCAGGATGGACGACGCCCGGTTCGACCGGCTCATCACGCTGGTGCCCCTGGACCGTCCGATGACCGACGAGGAGCGGGCGTCGAACAAGTCGATGTTCGACCGACCGTACACCGAGGTGGAGGCGACACTGCGCCGCGAGGGGGTACGGTGGGTGGTGGTGTACACGGACCAGGCCCTGGCCCGGGCGAAGTCGGTCGCCACCGTCGTGTACGCGGAGCCCGACCACCGGGTGGGCGAGTGGGTGCCCGGGACCGACGACGGCGAGGGCTACGAGCGGCCGGAGGGGCGGTGGGTGGTGCTGCGCGTGGGGGCGGCGCCTTAGACTCCCGGTCGGCGCTGGGCCCACGGCGCGGCGCGCTCCACCTGCGCGGCGAGCGACACCAGGAGCCCGTCGCCGCCGAAGCGGGTGGCCACCTGCACCCCGATGGGCACGCCGTCGGGCGCGGCATGCAAGGGCAACGACATCGCCGGGAGGCCGGTCATGTTGAAGAGTTGGGTGTTGGGCACGCGCTCGAGGCTCTTGTCGGCGAGGTCGCGGAGCAGTTTCAGCATGACGGGCCGAATGGGCGCAGAGCGCAGCACCGCGAGCCCGGCGCGCTCGAAGGGCTTGAGCGCCGTCTCCCCGTGGCGGGCGGGGGGGTGCGCCATCGTCGGCGTGAGGAGCACGTCGTAGCGGTCGAAGAAGGGGGCCAGCTTGCGCGTGGCGAGCTGGATGGTGTCGCGAGAGGATTGCAGTTGTGCGGCGGTGAGCGCGTGTCCAAGCTGGTAGAGAAACCACGTGGAGGGTTCGAAGCCGGACGGGCTCGGGTCGCGTGCCACCCACCGTGCCGCCTCGTCGATCTCGGTGGCCACGCTGGCGGCGACCTGGCCCAGGGAGGCGAAACACAGCTCGTCGCGGTCGAAGTCGGGGCGGGCCTCCTCCACCTGGTGGCCGAGGTC
>CAYHRZ010000810.1:0-1859 GCA_964359125.1 uncultured Klebsiella sp.
GAGCGCCAGGGCAACGCCGCCTTCATCGGCAGCATCCACGCGGCGCTGGTCGATGCCTACTGGGGCGTGGCCCCCCGGTGGCGGGCGTGGCGGGCAAGGACGAGGTGTGTGCCCGCGACGACGAACACTGGCGGGACACGTCGCGCGGCGCGACCGATAGCCGCTGGCTGGTGGACGGCGTCGAGGTGGGCGCGGAGTCGTCGCTGGTGTGGACTTTCGCCGCCGCGGGCACCTACACCGTCACCGTGCAGGTGGCGGCAGGCGCCTGGGAAGACGAGGCCAGCCGCGAGGTCGTGGTGTCGAACTGCGCGGGCGACACCGGTGCCGCGGGCGACAGCGGCGCGGCGGACTCCGGGAACGGGCAGCACACCGGCCGGGCGGGCAGCGACAGCGGCGAGGCCCTTGGCGACAGCGACGAGCACGCCGCCAACCCGCCCGCCGCCGCCGGGTGCGGCTGCGACGGTGCCGCGGCGCGGGCCGGCCGCTGGGGCCTGGTGGGGGCCTTGGCCGCGCTCCGCCGGCGGGGCAGGCGTCTCCCGGCGAGCTAGGTTCCAACCATCACCGGACGCCGATGTCGCAGCCCCTGCTCTGTCCCCACGACTTCTCGCGGCTCGTCGCCGCCACGCACGAGGGCACGGTCGTCGATACCTGCCCGGTGTGTGCGGGCTTGTGGCTGGAGAAGGGTGAACTCGACGTGATCCTCAAGACGCGCAGCCCGGGTGTAGCCCCCGCCACGCCGTCCGATCTCGTCGCCCAGGCCTTCGACCTCGCCGAGGAGGCCGGGACACCGCCCATCGCCTGTCCATCCTGCGGAACGACGCTGGATCGCCGGGAGTTTGGTTTCGCATCGCAAGTCCGGACCGACGTGTGCCCCAGCGGCTGCGGTCGCTGGCTGGACCGGGGCGAAATCGAGGAGCTGGAGCGCTTCTACGAGACCATGCACCCACCGCCCCGCCCACTACCCCCGTTCTTGCTGGCCATGCTCGACCGCTTCGGGTTGTAGGCCGCCGCGCTACACTGTCTCCGTGCCCGCCCTCGCTGCCCACCCCCGCCTGAGCTACACCGAGTACCTCGCCTTCGAGGAACAGGCCGAGCTACGCCACGAGTTCTGCGAGGGCGTCGTGCTGGCCATGGCCGGGGGCACCGGCGCGCACGCGCGACTCAAGACGAATCTCACCGGGCTGGTCCACACCGCGCTGAAGGGTCGCCCCTGCCAGCCCCGCGACGCCGACCAGAGGGTGCGCGTGGTGGAGACGGACCTGTCCACCTACCCGGACCTCTCGGTGGTGTGCGGCCCGCGGGTGCCCGCCGCCGACGACCCCCACGCGCTCACCAACCCCACGGTGATCTTCGAGGTCCTGTCTAAGGGCACCGCCGCCTACGACGCCGGCGAGAAGTTCGACCACTACGCCCGGCTGCCGAGTCTCCAGCAGTACGTGCTGGTCGACAGCGAGCGTGTACACGTCTACGTCTACACGCGTGGCGAGGGCGGCACCTGGGTGCGCATGGGCCACGCCGAGGGCGAGCAGGTGCCCCTGCGCTCGGTCGACATCGTGCTGTCGATGGCGGAGATCTACGAGGGCTGGGCGGAAGAGCGGGTGATCGACGCGGGGGGGTGAGCGCGCCGCGCCGGCGGGGCCAGGCGCCCGCTATGTTGTCCGCCTCGTGAGCCCGCCCCTCGTCGCCCTGCTGCTCGTCGCCTGCACCGGCGAGGCCATCCCGCTCGGCGGCGGCTCCACCGACGACGCCGACACCGCCGACGGGATCGAGGACGCGGGCAGCCTCTCGGGCTGGGTCCGCGACGAGGTGGCCACGCCCGGCTCGGTGAGCTTCAACGAGGTCGCCTACGCCGACGGCAC
>CAYHRZ010000811.1:0-1856 GCA_964359125.1 uncultured Klebsiella sp.
GCGCTGTGACCAAGGACGACGGCGACGTGGTCTACGAGCCCGACATCGAGATCGAGCCCGACGCGCTGTCGTTCGCCAACCTGCGTCCCGGCGACGAGACGTCCCAGTCGTTCACCGTCACCAACCTCGGCGCCGTCGACCTCCACCTCAGCAACATCGTCCTCACCGGGACCACCGCGTTCAGCGTGGGCACCGAGCAAGCCACCGCCACCCTGTCGCCCGGCTCCACGATCACCGTCCCCGTCACCTTCACGCCGGTGAACCCCGAGGACTTCGGCACCATCCTGGTCTACAGCGACGACCCCGACAGCCCCGAGTTGCCGGTGGCCCTCGACGGCACCGGGCTCATCCCACAACTGTACATCTCCCCGAACCCCTACGGCTTCGGCAAGGTGATGCTCGACTGCGAGCAGTCTCAGCCGCTCACCTTCACCAACATCGGCAGCGCCACGCTCACCGTCACCCAGGTGGTCACCACCGCCGACGGCTTCGCCCTGGGCGACCTGGCGCTCCCCTTCTACCTCGAGGCCGGCGAGTCCCAGGAAGTGGACCTGACGTTCACCCCCGACGCCGAGATCGCCTACGGTGGCGAGGTGTGGGTGGCCAGCGACTCGCTGGTGCCGAGCACGATGGTCACCGTGTCGGGGACCGGCACCACCGAGTCCGAGGTGGCCGACGAGTTCTGGCAGGGCGACGGCCCCTGGGACCGCACCGACATCTTCTTCTACGTGGACCAGTCGTGCTCCATGGCCGACGACCGCGAGAACATGACCGACAACTTCCTCGACTTCACGGAGATGCTGGCCGGCCTCGACCTGGACTGGCAGATCATCGTCTCCACCTCCGACAGCGGTTGCTCCAACACCGGGATCCTCACGCCCGACACGCCGGGACTGGAGTCGGCCTTCCTCGCCGGCGTCGACGGCTTCGCGGGCCGCTACACGGAGGGGGGGCTCCAGATCGCCGCCAACGCCATCGCCAACACCGTCCCCGGCAAGTGCAACGACGGCTTCCTCAGGGACGACAGCAAGCCCCAGTTGGTGCTGGTGTCGGACGAGCCCGACCAGTCGCCCGGGGGGTGGGCCAGCTACGTGGCCGAGATCCAGTCCTACGCGCCCCAGGCGGCCATCACCGCCATCGTCGGCGACGTGCCCGGGGGGTGCTCGACCGCGGACCCCGGCACCGGGTACTACGAGGCCGCGACGGCCACCAGCGGGGCCTTCCTCAGCATCTGCGAGCAGGACTGGGGCACCTACTTCGACGCGATCGCGACGCTCTCGTCGACCGGCCGCACCGACCGTTTCGGCCTCTCCTCCAACCCCGACGTCGACACCATCGGCGTGTGGGTCGACGAGAAGCGCAGCACGGAGGGGTGGACCTACGACGCGGGTGGCAACGCCGTGGTCTTCGACAACGACCACGTGCCCGAGAGCGGTGCGCACGTCGTCGTGGAGTACACGATCCTCGGCGACTGCGAGCAGTAGGGGTCGGGACTCACCGCGCCCGGGGTCGCCACCGCCGCCTCGCGGACGCCGCCGCGAGGCCCGCGAGCACCACGACGCCTGCACCGTCGCGACAGCCGCCCCCACGCAGGGAGTAGGTGTCACACGCGTCGCCCACCCCGTCTCCGTCGCTCTTGTCGGACTGGTCGGGGTTCGGCACCGAGGGGCAGTTGTCGCAGGCGTCGCCCACCCCGTCGCTGTCGATGTCGACTTGGTCGGGGTCCGCCACGGCCAGGCACAGGTCGCAGGCGTCGCCCGCACCGTCCTGGTCCAAGTCGCCCTGCTCGACGTTGGCCACGTCCACGCAGTTGTCACACTGGTCGCCCACGCCCTCACCGTCCGTGTCGGCCTGCT
>CAYHRZ010000812.1:0-1848 GCA_964359125.1 uncultured Klebsiella sp.
CGAGCGCTACGGGGCGCGGACCGGCGACAGCAGCACGGTGTGGACCGCCTCGCCCAACTACTCCAGCCGCTCCGGCGCGGCAGTAGACTACATCGTCATCCACACCTGCGAGGGGAGCTACTCCGGCTGCTGGGGCTGGCTCACCAACAGCTCCTCGGGGGTGAGTGCCCACTACGTGGTGAACGACACCGGCAGCGAGGTGCGTCAACTGGTCGACGAGGAACAGAAGGCCTGGCACATCTCCGCCAACTACGACTGCAACTACAACGACGGCCTGGACTGCAGCCGCAACGGCACCTCGATGAACAGCATCTCGGTGGGCATCGAGCACGCCGGCTACGCCTCGCAGACGTCGTGGGACGCGGGGCTGATGGCCCGCTCGGCGGCGATCACCTGCGGTGTCGCGACCCGGCACGGCGTCCCCATCGACGAGAACCACATCATCGGCCACGGGCAGATGCAGCCCTGGAACCGGGAGGATCCCGGGAAGTCGTGGCCCTGGTCCTCGTACATCGCGGCGGTGGCGTCGGCGTGTGGCGGTTCCTCGTCGAGTTCCTCGGGCGGCTCGTCGTCGTCGGGCGGCTCGTCGTCGTCGGGCGGCTCGTCGTCGTCGGGCGGGTCCTCGTCCGGCAGCGTGTCAGCAACCCAGGTGCAGTTCGTCATCGACAGCAACAACGCCAGCAACGACGCCTCGGCCTACGGCATCGAGGTGTCGTCGTCGTGGTGGAGCTCGTCGAGCACGCCCGGCTACTGGAACACCGGCTACTGGGCCGCGCCCACCGAGGGCGTGAGCGACCCCGCCACCTTCTGGTTCAAGACCGACGCGGAGCGCTGCTACGCGGTCGATGCCTGGTGGACCAGTGGCAGCAACCGCCCGAGCGCGGTGGTGTTCCTCGCCTACGACGGCAGTGACCGGGAGCTGGGCCGGGCCACGGTGGACCAGACCAAGAGCGGCTCCACCTGGAACCGGCTGGGGAGCTGGACCTTCCCCGCGGGTGACAACGCGATCTTGCTGTCGCGCTGGGCCACGTCGGGGCGCTACGCGATCGCCGACGCGGTGCGGTTGACGCCCTGCTGAGGGTCGGCTACCGGCGGCGCGGCCGTCTCACACCCCGACCCCTCAGACACCGACCAGGTGCAGCGTGCGCCCGTCGACCACGCGGGTTTCCAACCAGAGCCGGTCGTCCCACGACCGCCCGGCGCGCTGGTCCACGACGAGGAGCCAGCCCTCGGTCATGCCGAGGGTGCCGAGGTAGCGACCGAGCTGGGCGACGCCCTTGTCCTTGATCCCGTCGAGGCTGTCGCGCTCGCGGACGCGCTTGATCTCGGTGACGAAGCGCTCGCCGGCGTAGTGGGTGACGACGTCGACCGCGCCGCGGCCCGCCGCGAACTCGCGCTCCACGTGGCCCCCGCCGTTGACGACGCGCTGCAAGAACGCCATGAACGCGACGTGGGTGACGGCCTCGGGGTAGAGCGGCATGTGCTCGGCGATCACGTCGGCGTGCTCGCGCCAGTAGCCGCGGAAGGCCTCGACGAGGGCCGGGTAGTCGAGGCGCCCGTCGGGGCGGGCCCAGCGCCACCAGGGGGCGGGGATCGCTGACTGCTCCGCCCGGCTAAGCTCCCGAAGCAACACCTCCCGGTACATGCGGTTGGCCGGCTCCGGCCCCATGGGGCCCACCACGACCAGCCCGAGGTCCACCACGTAGCGGAAGTCGTCGGTGGTGGGGTCCACGCTGCGCGGCTCGTCGCCGAGCAAGACCGCCTCCACCACCCGCGCCACCCGCGGCTCCTTGAGCCGCTCGGCCAGCGCGTCGAGGTGGGTGGTGCGCGCGAGCACCAGGCGCTCCT
>CAYHRZ010000813.1:0-1847 GCA_964359125.1 uncultured Klebsiella sp.
TTCGACGACGTGGTGCGCTTCGTCGAGACGGCAGCCCACGACCCCGACGTGCTGGCCATCAAGATGACGCTCTACCGGATGACGCAGCAGTCGCGCATCGCCCACGCCCTCCTCGTGGCCGCCCAGAACGGGAAGTCGGTGGCGGCCCTCGTAGAGTTGCGGGCGCGGTTCAACGAGGAGAGCAACATCGCGTGGGCGCGGCGACTCGAAGACGCCGGCGCTCACGTGGTGTACGGGGTGACGGGCCTGAAAACGCACGCCAAGGCGGCCCTGGTGGTCCGGCGCACCCGCACCGGCATCAAGCGCTACGTGCACCTCGGGACCGGCAACTACAACGAGGCCAACGCCACCACCTACGGCGACTTCAGCCTGTTCACCTCGCGCGACGAGGTGGGCGAGGACGTGACGTGGTTGTTCAACCTGCTCACCGGCTACGCCCGCCCGCCGGCGTTCGCGGAGCTGCTGCTCGCACCCATGCACCTGCGCGACGCGCTGGTCGCCCGGATCCGCCGGGAGGCCAAGAACGCCCGATCGAAGCGGCCGGCGCGGGTGGTGGTGAAGGTGAACTCGCTGGTGGATCCCACGCTGATCGAGGAGTTGTACAAGGCGTCGCGGGCCGGGGTGAGGGTCGACATCATCGTGCGCGGGATCTGCTGTCTTCGGCCTGGGGTGAAGGGATTGTCCGAGAACATCCGAGCCCTGCGCATCGTCGACCGTTTCCTCGAGCACGCCCGGTGTTTCCGCTTCGAGAACGGGGGACAGCCGGAGCACTGGTTGTCGTCGGCCGACTGGATGCAGCGCAACCTCGACGGCCGCATCGAGATCGCCTTCCCCGTCCACGACCCTCGGCTCAAGCGCGACCTCGACAGCTTCCTCGAACTCCAGCTGGCCGAGAACGTGAAAGCCACCCGCATCCTGGGCGATGGCACGCAGGAGCGCGTGCCGACCGCCGGGTCGCCGGTCCGCTCGCAACTCAAGCTGATGAAGGGGCGGAAGTAGCGAGTCGCCCGGGGTATGATGCGCCCATGGCAACCCCCGCCCGCGCCGCCCCTCCCCCGCCCGCGCCGGTGACCTACCCCGAGAGCGATGGCGAGCCCATGGCCGACAACACCGAGCAGTTCGATTTCATCTCGATGGTCCAGGGCAACCTCGACGCGCTGCTCCCCGACTTCGTGGCGGGGGACCACCTCTGGTACCCGGTGGAGGGCCGCCCCGACATCCGCGTGGCGCCCGACGTGTACGTCGCGCTCTCGCGGCCGAAGGGTCCGCGCGGATCCTACCTCCAGTGGAAGGAGGCGGGGGTGCCGCTCACGGTGGTGTTCGAGTGGTGGTCGCCCAACAGCACCTTTGCCAAGGAACTGGCCAAGCTGCGCTTCTACGACCGGCACGGCGTGAGCGAGTTCTACACGTGGGACCAGGTTCGCCAGCAGTTCGCGGCCTTCGTGCGCGAGGGCAATGAACTGGTACCGGTCAACGTAGACGGGGGCTTCGTGAGCCCGCGCCTCGGCATTCGTTTCGCGGTAACCGACGACGCGGTCCGCATTTTCCGCCCGGACGGCAAGCCCTTCCGCAGCTACCGCGAGCTCACCGCCGAGCGCGACGCCGCCGCCGCCGAGCGCGACGGCCTCAAGGCGAAGCTCCGCGCGATGGGCATCAACCCCGACGCGCCCTGACGCTCAGCGCGCGGCAACCACCCGCAGCAGTTCTTCTTGCCAGAAGCCCTGGATTGGCCTTTCGAGCAGCTTGGCGGTGGGGACATCGATGGCCGCCGCGAAGAGCCGGCGCTCGCGGGGTGACAGCCCCGGGATCGGCGGAGGCACGCGCCCGACAACTGCCCCCAGCGCCTC
>CAYHRZ010000814.1:0-1844 GCA_964359125.1 uncultured Klebsiella sp.
GCTCCTGCCGTCGCCCGGTGACGACGAGCTTCAGCGCCCCGGCGGCGTAGTCGCCTGCCTCGCGGGCGGTGACGACGCCGTCGCCGTCGTCGTCGCCCCAGCCGCGGAGCGCCCCCAGCAACAGGTAGCTGAACGCCGGCCGCGCGGTGCCGGGCAACAGCCCCGCGTACTGGTTGTTGCTGGTGGCGGTGAGGAGCGTCATCGACCTCGGCGCCACCAGGTCCGGCACACCCCGCGCGGGCGCGAGTCGCTCGGCCACTAGCTCCCGGCCGTCGACCCCCTGCCCCGAGAAACACGCGTCGAGCACCAGCACGGTGTGCGCCTGCGGCCCCTCCGCGAGGATCTGCTGCACCTCCGACAAAAACACGCTGCGCGAGCGGATGCCGTCGGGCGAGGGCTGCGCGTCGGCGCCCACCAGCATCGGCTGGGCGTTGTTGTCGGACGGCGCCCCGTGGCCCACGTACACCACCCAGAGCGTGCCCCCGGGCTGCACCTTCGCCACCGCGTCGTGCAGCGCCTCCCGGATGTTGACGTCGACCGCGTCGCCGTCGAGCCGGCGGCTGATCGCCACCGGGCGCACGCCGCGGGTGCGGAGCAGCCAGCTTTGCCAGTCGGCGACGTTGACGCCCGCGCCGGTGATGTCCGGGAGGTTCGCGTAGTTCTCGATGCCCACGAGCACCGCCGCGTCGCGTTCACCGCCGCCGGTCGGCGCGGGGGCGACAGAGATGTCGGGCCAGCCGGACGCGGCGAGGGCAAGGGGGAGGAGGAGGAGGGTCATGGGGAGGATCTCGCGAGGCGGAAGCCCCGGTCATACCAACGTACAACGGGTTGGTCGAAGGCGCGGGCCGCCACACGGGCGTACCGGGACGTGTCGGACCACGAACCGCCTCGGTAGGCGCGAAACAACCCGTCTGCCGTCCCGACGGGATCGGCGGCCGGGCCCGCCGAGTATTCGTCATAGGCGTCGGCCGTCCACTCGTAGACGTTGCCCCCCATGTCGCAGAGTCCGAAGCCATTCGTTCCGAGGCCGCAAACCGCGTGACTATCGCCGTCGGCGTTCTCGCTCGTCCAAGCCACCCCGGTCGGGTCATCCGACCCTGCGTACGGGGACGACTCGCCGCCCCGCGCGGCGTACTCCCACTCCGCCTCCGTCGGCAGACGATAGCCCTCGCAATCGTAGGGGTTCCCCGCCGACTCGGGCTCGGCATCGGTGGTGTAGCAACGCTCGAGGGCCTCCGCATCGGACACCGCGTTGGCGAGGAGAACGGCTTCGTGCCAACTGACGTACTCCACCGGGCAGTCGCCGCAAGCAGCGTGCCTGGAGGGGGTGTCACCTGTGAAAACCTCGTACTGCGCCTGGGTCACCTCGGACTTCCCAATCCAGAACGGCTCGGTGAGCGTGACAGCGTGAAGCGGAGCCTCGTCCGACTCGGCGTCGCTCTCCTGGCTGCCCATGCAGAAGGTGCCGGAGGGGAGGCCCACCATCAGGATTCCCGCAGCGGCCGTGTAGTCCGCCCTCCCGTCTGAAGCCGGCGAGGACCCGCCCTCAGCGCAGCCTTCGGCGCCCACGACCGTACCGACCGCGCTGTCGACGCCGGCAGCCGCGCCACTCAGTTCCTCATCCGTAAACCAACACCCCCCCATCGCGCTCAGCACCCAGGCGAACATGGCCGCAATGTACCAGCTTGTCCCCGTTGGCGCCTCGCGCGCCCCGCGATCTCCGAGCGACCCCTGGTCCGGGCGGGCAGCGCCGGCTTGACGGGCGGGGGGGGGCCCCCCCCCCCCCCCCCCCCCCCCCCCCCCCCCCCGGCGGGGGCGGGGGGGCACCCCCCCCCCCCCCCCCC
>CAYHRZ010000815.1:0-1842 GCA_964359125.1 uncultured Klebsiella sp.
AGTGGATCTCCGATGAAGAAGCTGGACTGCACGATGAGGAGGCCGCTGAGTGATCTTAGCCATGGCCGCGTTGGCCCTCGCACAAACCGACACGCTAGGCGGCACCGACCAGTACAACGACAACGGCGACATGCTCAAGCTGGTGGAGGTGGCCGTCAGGGAGACGGCGGTCGTCACCGAGCTCTTGTTTGGCGTCTACAACTACCGAAGCGATGGCGACGTGTACCTGGTCGTCTACGAGCAGGACGGGGACCAGTTTGTCCTGGTCGACGCGGTGGAAGCGCAGGGTCTTCCGGACGAGGCCGAGGGTTGGGGGGGAAGCGGCGAGGTGTCCTGGCTGCTCGAGAGCGGCAAGACCTACGCGATCGGGGCCTACGTGGGCGGCGACTGGTACTACTACTACCAGGACGACCGCACCGACCAACCGTGGTTCGGGCGGGCGACGGGCTCCTACCAGGTCGAGAGTCGTGCCGTGCCCGAGGCCTTCGAACCGGACGAGGCCGAGGCCCACTTCTACTACATGCAAATCACCAGTGAGGACCCCGACGTCGACGGCGACGGGTTCCTGGCGGCAGCGTACGGCGGGGCCGACTGCGACGACAACGACGCGGCCGTTGGCGAGGCAGCGGCGGAGATCCCGGGCGATGGGATCGACCAGGATTGCGACGGCGCCGACCTGCCGGTGGAGGAAGGGCCGGGCGACACCGCAGCAGGCGACGGCAACGGTGAGGGCGGTGGCGGAGTGGTCGACGCCAGCACCTGCAGTTGCGACGGCGGTGCCACGGGCGCCAGCGTCGGCGTCCTAGCCGCGGGCGCACTGCTGCTCCGTCGCCGCCGCCCCTAGCGGCTGGCGAAGTCGGCCCGGATCATGGCTTCGATGGCGCCGAAGGGCGTCTCGGTGTCGTAGCCGCTGTCCCAGCCCAGGAGCGTCATGTCGGGGTCCACCACCACCACGGTGGGGTAGCTCATGCCGCTCTCGTAGCCGACGTAGTCGGGCATGGTCGCGTAGGCGAAGCCCTCGTCGCGCAGCACCGCGCCGGTGGTGCCGGTGAGCTCGATCCAGTCCTGGACCTGCTCCGCGCTGGCCGGTTGGTTGATGGCGGCGAGTTCCGCGTTCAGCAGGGTGATCCACTCCACCTCGATCCCGGCGGTGGCCATGCCCTGCACCCAGGCCGCCTCCGCCTGCGCCATCGCGATGCAGGGGCCACAGTTGGGGGCGGAGCTGTCAATCACGAGGTACCGGCCCCAGAAGTCCCAGACGTCGACCGGTTCCTCGCACTGGTCGACGAGTCGAGCGTTGGGGAAGGTGCTGCCGGTGGCGAGCACGAACGAGGCGTTCGGCCCACCCGGGTTGCAGTCCGGCCAGCCACAAGCCGACTCGCCGGGGATCGGCACGTCCACGTCGCCGATCGTGACGTCGTCCCGGCTCCCCAGTGTGAACGAGCCGGTCGCGGTGAGGAGGAATGTGCCGCCATCGGTGAGCTCGGCCTCGTCGCTCCATCCCACCCGGTAGGGCTCCTCGGTGGTGCCCCCGCCGAGGGCCGGGCCCATGTCGCCGAGGGCGACGTTGACCGACCCGGAACGCCAGAAGTGCGGCTCACCGTCGACCACCCCCAGGCCCAGGTGCTCCTGGCGCACGGCATCGGAGGAGGCAATGAGCAGGTAGCAGTCCTCGTAGCCATCCACTATCGACGCGTCGCCGAGGGAAAACCAGTCGCACTCCGGACACACCCAGCCGTGGCCTTCTACCTCCACCATCTCGGCGTAGGCGCGCCGGTACGTGCAGTCCGCCAGCCCCCGCGCCTCGGCCTCGGCGTCGAAGTCGAGGGTCCAGGTCGCGTC
>CAYHRZ010000816.1:0-1832 GCA_964359125.1 uncultured Klebsiella sp.
CCCCATGAGGCCACCACTCCGGGTGGCGCCCACGCCGATGGTGTAGACCCGGATGCCCAGGGCGGCAGCGGCCTCGGCCGCCGGGATCGGGTCCACCTGGCCGGCCGTGGACTTCCCGTCCGTCACCAGGATCACCACCTTGGAGGGCGCGGGCAGGTCCTTCATGTGCTTCGCGGCCACGGCGATGGCGTCGCCCACCGCCGTGGCCTGCCCGGCCATGCCGATGTCCATGGCGGCGATGAACTCGTCGAGCATCGCGTGATCCAGCGTCAACGGGGACTGCACGAAGGCCTCGCCCCCGAAAGCCACCACGCCCACGCGGTCGTCGGGGCGGCCCTCGACGAAGCTGCGCATCACCGCCTTTCCCGCGTCGAGGCGCGTGTAGGTGCGGCCACCGCTCTGCATGTCGGCGGTGCGCATCGAGCCCGAGGTGTCGATGGCGAGCATGATGTCGACACCCTCCGACTCGCGGACCGTCTCCCGCTCGACGTGCTGCGGGCGAGCGAGCGCGACCACCACGAGCGCCATCGCAACGGCGCGCAGGGCGGCAGGGATCCAGGCGACGGCGCGACGGATGGACCAGCCCGCGTTCACCAGTCCCAACGCCGAGAACCGCAGCGCCCAGGGGCGGAGTTCGGCCGCGACCGGCAACAGCGCCAGCGGCAGGGCCAAGAACCACAGGGGGGTGGCCCACTCAAGCACGGTCGCTCCGGCGAACCGGGCGCACCAGGTTCCGGAAGTCGTCGTCGAGGCGGGAAAACAAGTCGGCGTGCTCGTTGCGCTCCGCGAACTTCACGAGGTCGGTGGCCGTGAGCAGGCGGCGCGTGGCATCGAGCTCAAGCGCCGTCAGCGAGCCGGCGAGGTTGTCGACGATCTCGCGCGTGGTGCGCCGCGGCGCGGGGAAGCCGTAGGCCGCCGCCAGCCAGGTTCGAAAGATCTCCGACATCTGCCGTGCCACTTCCTCCGGCGGCAGGTCCTCGCGGCGGCGGAGGGCGTCCCAGGCGCGTTGGGCCACGACGTGCGGCGGGTCCGGAATCGGCGGTGGGGGCGGCTTCTTGAGCCGGCGGTACGCCGCGTAGGCGGTGGCCGCGACGAGGGCGGCGAGCAGGATCCCACCCGCGACGTAGGGCCAGACCGGCGCCGACTCCGGCACCACCGGGAGCAGGTCGGCCAGTTCCCCGGCCTTGGGGCCCTCTACGCCGATGTCGACGAAGAGCCGCACCGACTCCCCCTGCGGCGGCGTGACCGTCACGACGTAGCTGCCGTCGTCGCCCCGTAGCTCCCAGGCCTGCTCGTCGCGGGCGGTCGCGACCAGGCCGTTGTTGGCGGCCACCGTGGAGCCGACCGGGGCGTGCACCACGGCCGGGTCGCCGGTCGCGACCCGGGCGGCGTCGACGTAGACCGTCGGCGGCGCTACCGCGACCGGGGCCTCGGCACACGCGAGCAGGCCAGTCACCGCGAGCCCCGGAAGTGCCCGTGGAGCACGTGGAAGGCGTCGTCGACCGTCGACACCCCGCTGGCCGTCACGCCCAGCCGGCGCAGCTCCCGCAGGCGCGCGCTGAGCGCCACCCGCGCGAGGGTACGATCCGCGTCGACCGTGGACAGTTGCCCGGTCTCCGCGTCGCGCAGGGTCAGCAACCCCAGCCGGCCGAGCGACACCTCGGCAGGGTCGTGCACGAGGAACGCGTGTACCCGGTGCCTGCGCACCAGGAGTCGCATCGGGTCCTCCCAGCCCCTCGGCGCCACGAAATCGGACAGCACGATCACCGCGGCGCGCCGGTGCAGCCCCGCGGTGGCCTTGGTGAGCGCAGCGGCGCGGTCCGTGGCCCGGT
>CAYHRZ010000817.1:0-1828 GCA_964359125.1 uncultured Klebsiella sp.
TGCATCTTCACCGTGCTGCCCAGCGGCTCCGCGGGGTCCCAGGTGTCGCCGGCCATCACCGCGCGGCCATCCACCGCGCGGCCGCCGTCGGAGGCGTCGACGCGGGTCCCGATGAGGTTGATGCCGGGGATGACCGGGATCTTCCCGTCGAAGTCGCCGCCCTTGGCGGAGATGTCGATGTTCTGCCCGTTGACGGTGAGCTTGGTGAAGGGGGCGGACCCCTGCGTGACCTTCCCGGCCACCTCGATGCTGTCGCCGCTGCCGGTGAACGCCCCGCGGTCCGGCGCGGTGATCACCATCTGGGGCACCACGATCGGCGCGAGGGCGGGCGCGGGCTCGCTCGTGGCGTCTGGGCTGTCCGAGCAGGCGAAGAACAACCAGGGGAGCATCACTCACGGAATAGCCCGGACAGGCCCCGGTCCGCCACCAGGGAGCGTTACAGGCGGGATTGCGCGATGCATACCGTCGCCCAGGCCCTGCTCTCCGACGCCTGGGCCATGGCCGGCATCAGCGTGGCCATCGTGTGCCTCTTCGGGATGGGGGAGTTGTTGCGTCGTGGGCTGGGTGTGGAGGCCGAGGCCACGCGCAAGTTGGCGCACGTCGGTGGCGGCTTCGTGGTGTTGTTGTTCCCGTGGATCGTCTCGTCGGCGTGGACGGTGCTGGCCCTGTCCATTGCCTTCTTCGGCATCCTGCTGGCGGGGCGAATCTCCGGCGTGCTGGGCTCGGTCCACGCGGTCGACCGGCGCACGTCGGGGGCAGAACTCTACCCGGCGGCCGTGATCGGCACTTGGTGGCTGAGCGACGGCGAGCCGTTGCGTTTCTGCGTGCCGATGGCGGTGATGGCGGCGGCCGACGCCGGCGCCGCTTTCGTGGGCAAGCGCATGGGGACGGTGCACTTCCGCGTGATGGACGGGCAGCGTTCGCTGGAGGGCAGTCTTACCTTCTTCTCCATCGCCTTCGCGATCTTCCTCGTGGGGCTGGCCATCGACGGGCGGGGCGGCTGGCCCGGGGTGTTGCTCATCGCGCTGGTGGGCGCGGTGATCACCACCTGCGTGGAGGCGATCAGCGTGCGCGGTATCGACAACGTGCTGATCCCCTGGTCCGGTTGGCTGGTGACGGACCGCCTGCTCCGCCTCGGGCTCGCCGAGATGAGCGGCTGGATCACCGGCATGCTGGTGTCGTTCATCGCCGTCCTCGTGGGGTTTTCGGCGGCGAAGCTGCAGCCGGCGGCCGCGCTGGCCGCATTCGTCTTCGGCACGTTGGCCTGGGCGCTGGGCGGCGTGGGCTGGTTCTTGCCCATCGCGGCCCTCGGGCTGGTCTTTGCGGCCTTGCACCCGGCGGACCGCGAGGTCGACCTCGAACACGTCGTGCCGCTCGCCATCGGGGCGGTGATCCTCACCGGCGCGCTGGCCTACGCCGGCGGCGGCGCAGCGGGCGCCACGCCCTACCTCGCGGCGTTGGCCGCCAGCGGCGCCATCGCCCTGTGGCGGATGAACACCGACGGCGAAGCGGGGGTGGCCCGGCGGGCGCTGGCCGTCTTGCCCGGCCCGGCGCGAGGACTCCTGGGCGCGGCCGTCCCGGTTGCGCCGACGTTGTTGTTGTCGCCCAGCGGGGACCTCGCGCTCACCTCGCCGCGCGTGCTCGGCCTCGTGCTCTCGTCCGCCCTGGTCGGCGTGGCCGCGTGGTTCCCCCTGCGGCACTTCCCGCGCGCCGGGCGTCGCCTGGTCGCGGCGATCGTGGCCGGGACGGTGGCCTGGGGCCGATTCCACCTGGGGTGGTTCTGATGGAGCGTTGGATCGAGCAGGGCGGCGACCCCGCGCGCCTGGGC
>CAYHRZ010000818.1:0-1824 GCA_964359125.1 uncultured Klebsiella sp.
CAGCGGCAACTACCCCGGCGCCACCGAGTGGTGCGACGGCGAGGACAACGACTGCGACGGGGCGACCGACGAAGTCGACGGCGTGGCCGATGGCACGACCTACTACGCGGACACCGACGGCGACACCTACGGCGACGCGGGCAGCACCGTTTCGGCCTGTTCGGTGCCCAGCGGGTACGTCGAGAACGACTACGACTGCGACGACGGCGACACCGCTGAGCCGCGCGTGGCCGACGCGACGAGCGGCTCCAGCTCGGGCGACGGCTCGTACGGCGCGCCCTACGACACCATCCAGGCCGCGATCGACGCTGCCAACCAGTGCGTCATCGCGTTGGAAGGCACGTACGACGAGTACAACATCGACCTCGGTGGCAAGTCCCTCGACGTGTGGGGCGTGGCCGGCTGGGCCGACACCGTGATCGACCCCCGCTTGAGCACCTGCAACTACACCAACCCGACCGACTGCGCGCCGGTGTTCATCATGGACAGCGGCGGCGGCGCGACGCCGTACATCCACGGCTTCACGGTGTCGGGCGGCACCGGGTACGGCGAGCAGAGCACCACCACGACGACCTGCGCGGACTCCGACCCGTCCCACGGCGAAGACGAGAGCTGCTCGGTCACCACCTGGCGGTTCTGCGGCGGTGGCGCCTACGTCAACGGCGACGACCCGACCTTCGGCGACGTGGTCTTCACCGACAACGACCTGCCCGACTTCGACCAGGTCACCACCGGCTCCTGGTCCCAGACCTGGATCTACAGCTTCGGCGGCGGTGTCTGTGCCATCGACTCGATCGCCACCGTGGAAGACAGCTGGTTCGTGGACAACAGCGCCGACCAGGGCGGCGGCGCCTACGCCGGTTCCAGTACGACGATGGCCGTCTCGGGTAGCTGGTTCGACGACAACGCGGCCTCCGACGGCGCGGCGGTGGCGTCGGCCGACTCCAGCGTGAGCCTCAGCGGGTCCATCTTGGCCTGCAACGTGGCCACGACCGACGGCGGCGGTCTGTACACCGAGTCGAGCGGCACGAACTCGGCCTACAACTCGGTACTCTACGGCAACACCGCCGGCACGGCGTCCACGAACGGCTCGCAGATCTACGTCGGCAGCGGCTCCACCACGGCGGTGACCTACAGCATCAGCTGGGGCAACACCTCCTCGCCGTTGTTCTACGCCGGCGGCACGGGAACGGTGTCCGACACCGACCTGTACAACTCCGGCGCGGGCGGCACGACGGGTGGCTCTTGGACCGTGGGCACCGGGGTCACCAACTCCGGGACCTTCGCGGGTTCCATCAGCTGCGACGGCAACCCCTGGAACGACACCGGCACCCTGCCGATGTAGGCCAGCGCCCGGCGGCGCAACGCGCGCGGGGGTAGCCCAACGGGGCCACCCCCCCCGTCGTTTTTTGAGCGGGGCGTCGCGGACTGTAATAAAATTTACCACCCCCCCGCGAGGTCCCATGGTGCGCTCCCCTCTCCTCTTGTCCCTCGTCCTGTTCGGTTGCCCCGGTGGCGGCTCGTCCGACACGAAGGACAACGTCGAGGACACCTCGATCGTGATCCAGGACGACGAAGACGGCGACGGTTTCGCACCCAGCGAGGGTGACTGCGACGACGGCGACGCGACGGTGAACCCTGGCGCGGCGGAGATCTGCGACGGTATCGACAACAACTGCGACGACGAGACCGACGAGGGCGTGGAGGGCACCTACTACCGCGACGTCGACGCCGACGGATTCGGCAACGCGACGGAGAGCACCACCGCCTGCGAGCAGCCCGAGGGCTACGACGTCGGCGACGCCTATCACCACGTGCTGATGA
>CAYHRZ010000819.1:0-1806 GCA_964359125.1 uncultured Klebsiella sp.
GCATTGACTGGGTCTACCCTGATGAGGAGCTGTGCTACGCCGCCGCGGCCCTGAGCACCGCGTCCACGAAGCGCGGCGCCGGGATCGCGCCTTCGTAGGCGTCGCGGTCGTTGAGGACGATGCGCGGCACGCCGCGCACGTTGAAGCGGTCGGAGAGCTCCGCGAACTCCATCGCCTCCACCATCTCGGCGCGCACCCCGCTCGCCGCCAGCGCTATGGCGTTCGCGGTCTCGACCGCCTGCGGGCAGTAGGGGCAGGTGGGCGTGACGAACACGCGGATGCGCACCGGGCCCGCGAGCTTCTCGAGCTTCTTCCGCAGCGGCGCCGGCAGCTCCGACACCCCGCTCGAGACCGAGCGGATGGCGTCGAGGAAGCTCGCGAACTCGAAGCCTCCCGGCGTTCCGTAGAAGCGGATGCCGAAGTCGCGCGCGCCCGTGACGGCGATGGCGGGCGCGTCCTCGATGCCGAGTACTCCCGCCTCCGCAGCGTCGCGGTCCAGATCGAGCACTCTCGAGCGGATCCGTGGATGGATCTCGGCCATCTCGGCCATCAGCTCCGCGAGGTCGCCGCAGGTCGGGCAGCCGTGGTCGCGGGTGAAGAGGGTGAGCGTCACGAGCGCGGGCAGCTCGCCCAGCGCCTTGCGCACATCCTGGCGGGTCTTCTCCGGGAGCAGGGCCATGGTCAGTCCGCCTCCTTCGTGCTCTTCATCGCAGGCTTCTCCTTCACGGGCCGGATCGCGCGGTCGGGACCCGAGTCGCCTGGGGCTCCGGCATCTGTCACCGGGTGGGAGCCAGGAATCCGCAGGAGGATTCGCGGGGCGGCCGCGGATGATTGACCCGCCCGGCGCGGGCGCCGTAACGTCGGCCGCCACGGCCACGTCCCTGCGTCGCGAGCGCTCCCGGGGCACCTGGATGGAATGCGACACGATCGTCCTCGACGACAACCTCCACTACCTGCGCGAGCACGTCGCGGACGGGTCGGTGGACCTCATCTACATCGACCCGCCCTTCAACACGGGCCGGGAGCGGGTCCGTCGCACGGTGCGCGCCCGGCGCAGCGCCGCGGGCACCTCCACCGGCTTCGGCGGCCACCGGTACGTGCGCAGGGTGACCTCATCCAGGGCCTACGCCGACGCTCACGAGGACTACCTGGGATTCCTCGAGCCCCGCCTGCGCGAGGGCCACCGCTGCCTCGCCAGGCACGGCTCCTTCTACCTCCATCTCGACTGCCGCGAGGTGCACTACGTCAAGGTCCTGATGGACCGGATCTTCGGGCGGAGCAGCTTCCTGAACGAGATCGTCTGGGCCTACGACTACGGCGGGCGGCCGCGGGACCGCTGGCCCGCGAAGCACGACAACATCCTGTTCTACGTGAAGGATCCCGGCGCGTACTTCTTCGACCGCGACGCCATCGACCGGATCCCCTACATGGCTCCCGGCCTGGTCGGGCCCGAGAAGGCGGCGCGCGGCAAGCTGCCGACCGACACCTGGTGGCACACCATCGTTCCGACCAACAGCCGTGAGAAGACCGGCTATCCGACCCAGAAGCCGCTCGGCATCCTCACCCGCATCATCCGGGCCTCCTCCCGCCCGGGAGACCTGGTGCTGGACTACTTCGCCGGGAGCGGCACCACCGGAGAAGCCGCGTGGCGCGCCGGGCGCAGGTTCCTGCTGGTGGACGACAACCCGGAGGCCCTGCGGGTCATGTCGCGGCGCTTCGCGGGTCACGCCGTCGGGTGGGTCAACTTCGATCCCGCGCGGGGAAGGCGGACGGCGCGCCCGCGCCTGGCGGCCGCGCGGGGATCGC
>CAYHRZ010000820.1:0-1801 GCA_964359125.1 uncultured Klebsiella sp.
GATGGTCGGCGGCGCCGCCGGCTGCACGTACAGCGCCACCGGGACCGCCTCGGGGAAGAGCGTGTTCCAGTCGTCGCCGAACACGGTACCGAAGAGTGACGAGTCGAGCGCCACGCCCGAAAGCGTGCTGGCGTCGATGCAGAGGCCGCCGGCCTCGTAAACGGCGAAGAGCACCTGGTCCACGAAGGTGCCGGAGACAACCGCCGCCGCGTCGTAGCTGAGGTCCCCCGGTCCCTCCCCGTCGAGGATGGGCATGCTCCCCGTGGGCGCGGGGGCCTCGGCCGGGCTCACGCAGGTCGCCGGGTCGCCACCGTACACCACCCCCCCGAGCACCAGGGTCAGGCCGTCTTCGTCGATTTCGAGTTCCGTCGGTTCGATCGCGAGGCCCACCGTGGCGGTCCCGACGTCGAAACTCGACTCCAGCACCAGGCCGAGCAACGCCTCCTCCACCGACGACTCGATCGACGGGCCCAAGTCCACCAGCGACGGGTCGATCTGCGACTGCAAAAGCGTGGTCAGCGCCATGGGATCCTGGCCGAGCAGGGTGCCGATCGCGCTCGCGACGGTACAGTCCGCCACCGGGTTGGTGATGGCGCCGAGCGTGAAGTCGATCTCCTCCACGGTGGCGTCGACCACGCCACCCTCGAGCGACAACGCCAGGCCGAAGTGTGCCTCGAATGGCGTCGTCTGCAGTTGGATGTTGCACACCTCGTCGAGTTCGGTGAGCGGCGCGCAGGCCCCGGTTGCCGTGAGCGTCGTGGCCGTGCTGTCGATGCTGCCGTGGAGGGCCACGTCCAGGGCCCCGCGCGTCGGCGTGATCGTGAAGACGTCGACGTGGAGCAAGACGTCCAGGCCGGTGATGTCGAAAACCAGCGTTTGGCTGGGGTCGGCCTCGTCGCAGGCGAACTCGCCCCCCAGCGCGCCGATGGCGAAGGACTGCGGGAGCACGTCGGCGAGCGCGCCGGCCAGCCGATCGAGCCCGCCGGCCGAGAACGACACCGCCACCGCCTCCGGCACGGGCTCGTACGCCATCGCGAGGGCACAGAGGAGGATCACGGCGCCAGCCTACTCGATGACGAACAACTCCGCCCACACTTGCTGGCCGTCGCCCAGCTGGGCGACGGGCTCGCCGAGGCCGTCGGGTCGCCAGTCGTACACGAAGGGGGCGCTGCCGCGCAGTCGTAGGTAATGCCCACCCCGCGCCAGCGCGCGCAGGGCGTCGAGGTCCCGCGGGCCGCGCGCCACGGCGCCCCAGGCGTGGGTGACCTGCACGCCCGGCAAACCCTGTTCGAGGAGCCCGTAGGCCTCGTAGCTGGTGGCCACCAGGTTCGATACATTATTGTCGCGACACATCTCGAAGAGAGCCTCCTGCCCGCTGGCCCGGAAAAGCGCCGCGCGCGCCGTCTGGACAACTGGGTCCGTGGCGCGAAGCTGCGCCGACCCAGCCCAGCACACCGGGAAGACGAACAGCCCGGTTGCCGCTGCCCGTAGCAACGACCTCGGCGGGTAGAGCGTGGCGGCGACACGGTCGGCACCGAGCGCCACGAAACACGCCAAGGGCACCGTGGCCTGTGCGAGGTGGTGCATGTCGCGATTGAGTAGAAATAACGCAGCTAGTTGCAGTGGCACGAACACCGACAGGAAGCGCAACAGCGCCGCCGAGGGCGAGCGCGTGGGCACCCGCCACTCCAGGCCGGCACCGATCGCGGCCACCTGTGGGCCCATCGAGCGGAGCGGATCCACGGCGGCGGTTGGGATCGTGCCCCAGGCGGCGGCCAGCCTGTCCAACGGGTTGCCGAGG
>CAYHRZ010000821.1:0-1797 GCA_964359125.1 uncultured Klebsiella sp.
GCCAGTGTACGTCTACGCCAAGGGCGACGTGCAGCGCTTCGGCGACGGTAGCACCCAGGTCACGTGGTCCACCTCCGGCGAGATGCAACTGGTGAGCGAGGCCGGGACGCTCCTGTGGCAGCTCAACGCGGACCTCGGCCAGGCGCTCACCTTCGTGCAGCCGGTGGAGAGTCTGTATGTTGCTGAGTAGCTGGTTGTGGGCCTGCGTCGCTGCCGGGGGCGACAGCGCCGGTCTCGACACCGCCCCGGAGACGGAAGCGCCCCTGGAGGCCCCCGACCCGAGCGGGCTGTTGCCGCTGGGCGACGAGAACAACTACGCCTTCGACGGGGCGCTCGACGGTCCCACGATCACGCTGGCGGCTGGACAAGACGCCGAGATCGACTTCTCTGCCCTGGACCACGACCTGCAGTGCCACGAACTGGACCCCGTGGCCGACATCGACAACGTCGCGGTGCTGCTCTTCCGCTACCTCAGCGAGGCCGAGGTGGAGTCGGGCCTCTCCAACGACACCCTCGACATGTCGGACCTCAGCGCCTACCTGTCGTACGAGCCGGGGGACGCCACCAGCTTCCGGCTTTCCGACCTGAGCTTCTTTGGAACCGACCCGGAGATCGAGGGGGAGTTCATCCCCGGCAACGGGAGCTTCCTCGTGTTGTTGACCACCGGCACCACGGTGGGGTCCGGGGCGCGCATGATCGGCTTCCTGTCGCCCAGTGACAGCTCGAGCAACACGACCGGGAGTCTCAGCGACGGCTGCTCGGTGCTCACCTACGAGGCGGACCTCAGCAGCCTTCGCCCGCTCACCGTCCTCCAGGCTGGGCCCTGGAACCTGGACTGGTCTTCGGTCACCACGACCGGCCAAGGCGGGGCGTTCACGTCGACCGACGTGACCTCGATCATGCTCGCCTACTACGAGAACCTCGATGCCGCCGCGCTCGAGGCGCAGTTCCTCGACATCGAGATCGTCGCGGATCGCATGTGGACGGCGGAGCACCCGGGCGGCACGACGGCCGACCTCTCGCTCCTCGCCGACAGCGTCGACGGTTCGGTCTTTCCCGGGTTCGCGTCGGAGGGCACCTACCTGCTTGCCCTTCGCTGCGCGAGTTGCCCGAACCCGGCGCCGCTGGTGCTCACCGAGCTTGTGCCCTGGCGCCAGTAGCGCGTCGGGAGTCTACTCCGGGCACCACTCGCCGCTGGCGCCGTCGTCGGCTGTCCAGGGCACACAGGCGGCGCAGCCACCCTCGAAGTCGAAGGTGGTGACGTTGCCCCCGCTGACCACGAGCGCGCCGCTGGTGGGCCGGGAGGTGCACTGCTCGGTGATGTCCCAGGTGCCAGTCATCGCGACGGCCGTCCCGTCGATGGTCATGCCGCCCGTGGAGATGCCGGCGGGGAGGGGGAAGTCCGCGTCGAGGGGCTGGTTCCAGTCGGTGTAGGTGTAGCTCACCTCGGTCGGCACCCCCATCCCGGCGTCCCGGTAGGTGGCGCCGAGGAAGCTCCCGCCCAGCCCGAGGGCGTCGCCGACGAGTGAAATGTCGACGAGGCCGTCGATGGAGGTGCGCGTACCTCCTGCATCTTCCACGATCCACGCGTCGTAGTCCGCGGTGCCGGCGTCGTCGCTTGTCTGGGTGAGCGTGACGAGCCCCTCGTAGGCCGTGCCGTTGTCGTCGGTGCAGCCGCCGGTGATCGTGGTCGTGTCCTGGTCGACCTCCAGCACGACCGGACAGTCCGCGCCCATCCCGGCGTTGAACATGGTGACGACGAAGATCGATCCGGGAAGCTGGGCGCCCACGAGCGCT
>CAYHRZ010000822.1:0-1796 GCA_964359125.1 uncultured Klebsiella sp.
AGCGATGGCGGGCCAGCCAGTGGGCTCGGAGCCCCTCGCGGCGCGGGCAGTTGCCCACCCACGGGTCCAGGAGGGCCAACGACGCTTCCACCTCGTCCGGGCGGTGTACGGCCAGCAGGCGTTGCAGCTCCCCGAGCCTCGTTTCTTCCAGGGCGTCGTGCGAGATGGGACCCAGGCCGCGCAGCCCCTCGATCGCGGTCCGGGCGTCCCCCCGGATCGCGGCGAGGCTGGCCCGCAGGAGCCCCCTGGCGTCGTCGAGCAACGGCGAGCGGGCATGCGCGCGGCTGAACTCCAGCAAGGTGGCCTCGTGCGCGGCGGCGTCGAGCACCAGCACCGAGACCTCGGCCAGCGCCAGCAGCAGGTCCTCCTCGCCGGGCGCGCCTTCCACGCTGCGGGCGACCATCAGCCCCACCTGGAACACGCCCGAGGCGTGGCTGAGGTGGCCCTCGGACGCGAGCTGCCGTCCCAGCAAGAGCGCCTCCGCGGCGGCAGCTCTGAGGTCGGCCGAGAACACGAGGTGCGCGAGCCGTCCCTCGGTACCCGGGGACAGCGCGGCCGCCATGGCCGCGTGGGCGCTCTCCCGGCGTTCGTGCCCCCAGGCGGCCGTGGCCGATGCAACACCGGCCACCGGCTCCCACCGGCCGTCGTCCCGCCGCCGGACCCGGCCGCGGCGCTCCAACTCCGCCAGTTCGGCCCTCAGCTCCCAGGACGCCAAGCCGGCGACCGTGCCGAGGAGTTCGTCGCTCGCGTGTGGCCAGGCCACGCCCACCCAGGCGAGCAGGTCGGCGAGGCTGTCGTCGTCTTCTTGCAGCCCCGGCAGCGCGGGCTCGATGTGCAACCCCCCGGCCAGGCGCTCGATGGTGGCGCGCTCGATCCGCAGGCGGTCGTCGTCGAGGCGCACCAGCCCCGCAGCCAGCCAGGCGTCCACCTCGGCCGCCACGCGCCCGGGCCAGCCCCCGGCCCGGCGGAACAACTCGCGGGCCCCGTCTTCGCGGAGGTGCAGCACCCGGTCCGGGCCGTGGAAGAGTTCGCGGAGTTCGGGTTCTTCCAGGGGCCGTAGTTCCTCTACTTCCGTGCCCATGCCGAGGATGCCGCCGGCGTCGAGGCAAGCGTCCAGGAGGGCGACGGACCAGCGATCCAGCATGTCGCGTTCGTCCACCACCAGGATCGCGCCGTTCCCCAGCACCCCGCGGAGACGCCGCCGCATCTCGCCCGGCACGTCCTGGTGCTCCTGGGGGGGGCCAACCACCGGGATGATGCTGCCGTAGGGTCGGCTGCTCGCGACGACCCAGTGAACGGCTCGCCCCTGTGCCAGCAGTCGGTCGGCGGCGTCGCGGAGCGCACGCGTGCGGCCACCGCCCGCGGGAGCCCGCACATCGCAGCTACCGCCCGAGCTCGCGGCGGCAACCAGGCGGTCGATGGCAGCGAGGCTGCCGCGCCGTCGCAGCGGCGGTCGCGACCGGGCGCCGCTCAGAAGGGCCAGCGCCGCGTTGGCGGAGCGGGGGCGCAGGCGGGGGTCACGATGGAGGAGGGCATCGACCAGTCGGCAGGCGGCTGGTTCCAGTTCGGGCTGCACGTCGGCGATGGGCGGCGCGTCGTGGTTGAGGCGGTTGTGGACGACCACCGCTAGGTCCGTACCCGGGTGGGGCGCCTGGCCGGTCAGGGCCTCGAAGAGCATCACCCCGATGGCGAACAGGTCGGATCGCGCGTCGCTGGACCCGTTGATCTGCTCCGGGGCGATGTAGCGGGGCGTGCCCATCATCGCGTGCCCGAGGGTGATCGTCTCGCCCAGGGCA
>CAYHRZ010000823.1:0-1793 GCA_964359125.1 uncultured Klebsiella sp.
GAACGCCCCCACGCCGATCGCCAGCACCACGGGAATCGACGCGTTCGCAAAGAACTTCCGCGTTGATTCCTGTCGCGACACAGGCGGCGGCGCAGTTCCCACCAGCGGCTGCGCCACCACCCGCTTCCCCGCCCAGCCCGCGATGCGACGGGTGCCCGCCGAGACCGGCGGTTCGACGTTGAGCAGGTTGTAGATGGCCGCGAACGGCGGGTACTCGTAAACCGGCACCAAGTCGGCCGCGCCCACGTCGGGCCGCACACGCGACGTGATCGGCACCCGGCCGGTGTAGATCAGCTCCCTCACGGCGTAGTGAGACTGGCGGGCGAGGATGGTGCCGTCGGGGAGGTGGAGGTCGAACCGGCGGGGGACCTGCGTGCTCTCGGGGGCTTCGAAGCGGGTCATGCACGCTGGGCAAACCACCTCCTCGCCGGGCTGGGCGTCGAGCACGGTCTCGCAGTCGGGGCAGGCAACGCGCACGGGGGGAGTGTATACGGGGCGGCGATGTCCGACCTCGTCATCGGCACCGCGGGGCACGTCGACCACGGCAAGACCTCGCTGGTCCGCGCCCTCACCGGGGTGGACCTCGACGCGCTCCCGGAGGAGAAGGCGCGCGGCATCACCATCGCCCTCGGCTTCGTGCCTCTGCCGCTTCCCAGCGGGCGGATCGCCGGCCTGGTCGACGTGCCGGGCCACGAGCGGCTGGTGCGCACGATGGTGGCGGGGGCCAGCGGCCTCGACGCGGCGATGTTGTGCGTGAGCGCGGCGGAGGGCGTCATGCCGCAGACGCGCGAGCACCTCGACGTGCTCTCGCTCCTGGGCGTGCCCGGCGGCGTGCTGGTCCTCACGATGGTGGACCTCGTCGAGCCCGAGTTGGCCGATCTCGCCGCCGAGGAGCTGCGCGAGGTGGTCGCGGGCACGCCCTTCGCGGGCGCGCCGATCGTCGCCACCAGCGCGACGACGGGGCAAGGGCTCGACGAGCTCCGCGCCGCCCTCGATGCCCTGAGCCCTCGCCACCGCGCGCTCGACGCCCCGTTCCGCCTGCCGGTGGATCGCGCCTTCGTCCGCAAGGGCTTCGGCACGGTGGTGACCGGCACGGCCTGGGGCGGGCGCCTCCCCGACGGCGCTGAAGTCGAGCTCGTGCCCGGCGGGGAGCGGGCGCGGGTGCGCGGGATCCAGGTGCACGGCAAGGCGGTGGCCGAGGCGCGCGCGGGGAGCCGCACGGCGCTGAACTTGGCGGGGGTGGAGGTGGATGCCGTGGGCCGCGGCCTCTGGGTGGCCGAGCCGGATCGCCTGCCCGCCAACCGCGTGATCGACACGGACTACCGTCAACTGCCGGCGATCGACCTCGATGACGGCGACGGCGTGGTCGCGCTCCTCGGCACGCGCGAGGCGGCGGGTCGGGTCCACGTCGTGTCCGCGTCGGCGGTGGCGGGGGGTCATTCGGCCTTCGTGCAACTGCACCTCGCCGAGCCGCTCCCCTGCTTGCCGGGTGATCGATTCGTCCTTCGCCGCGCTTCGCCCGCCGCCACCCTCGGCGGCGGCGTCGTGCTGGACCCGTGGGCGCCGACAGCACGTCGTCGCGACGACGATCGCGTCGAGGCTGAACTGCAGCGCTTGCGTGAGGGGGATCGCCTGGTGCTCCTGGAGCGGAGCCCTGGGTTGGGCGACCGCGCCGCCCGGGCGCGGGGCGTCGCGGGCCTCGGCACGCGGGTCGGAGACCGCCACTACCCGCCCTCGACCCTCGCCCCGATGGAAGCGGCCCTGCTTTCGACGCGCAGAAGCCACAGTCCGCA
>CAYHRZ010000824.1:0-1783 GCA_964359125.1 uncultured Klebsiella sp.
GGCCAGTTGCACGGCCTCGACCCGCATCCCCAGGCCCGCGCTGTCGGCGGCCACCTGCGCGGCCGCGGCCACCTGGTGCTCGACCGTGTCGCGCCCGTCGGTGAGTACGGTGTCGAGCGGCAAGCGGGCGACGGTCTGGACCAGGGCGGCCCGCGCCAACGACGCCAGCGCGGGCTCGGGCGCCGCCACGTGCAGGGCGAAGCGCAACGGGTCGCTGACCGTCCAGTAGACGCCCACGTCGAGCGACACCAGCGCGCCGTCGGCGGTGAGCAGGGGTGTGCTCGGCCGTGCGAGCTCAGAACGGCGAACCGTGGCCACGTTGACCAGGGTGAGCCGCTCGAAGGGGGGCGGCCATCGCGCCGCGAGCCCGGCCGGGACGGGCTGCGCCACCGGCGTGCCGAGCCGCTCCAGGACCCCCACGTGCCCGGTGGGCACCACGGTCACGCCCCCGGCGAGCAGCACCAGGGCGGCCAGCGGCGCCAGGACGCGCGGGCGAGAGAGTCGCGATACGAAATCGTCGAGCGAGGCGGCCAGGCCTCGGCCGAGCAGGGTGCTGACCGCGATCGACCCGGTGACGACCGCCGCCGCGAGCAGCAGGAGTCCCCCTCCGCCGTGACCACCCCGCGACAGCGCGGTGCCTGCGGCCAGCAAGCAGAGCGCCGCGCCGCCCGCGCGGTCCGGGTCGGCCTCGGTGCCTTCCTCCTGGCGAGCCAGGACGCCGTCGACGAGCCAGGCGACGACCGCCACCAGCGCCAAGAGCATCGACGGCGCGCCCTCCTGCCAGCCGCCGCGGATCGCCAAGCCCACCACGACCACCAGCGCCAGCCCCGGCGGCGCCCAGCGCCGTGCCCACCCGCCCGGGGCAAACAACGCCGGCCCCAGGCGCACCGCCGACGCCACGGCCACCCAGGCCAGGAGCACCCCGGCTTCGGTCCCGCCCACCAGCGCGAAGCCGGCGCCGGCGTTGAGCAACAAGAGTCGCAGGCCCAGCCGCAAGCCCCGGGCGCGGGCAGTGGCCTCGGGGAGGGCCTCGGCGGCGGCGTCGGCGGCGTCGCGCAGGAAGGGGTGCGCGATGCCCGCCACCACCAGCGCCGCGCCCACCCAGCCAATGGGCGCCAGCGACTCGCCGTACACCACCACGCCGATCGCGGTGGCGAACACCACTTCGGACATCGCCAGCAGCGAGGCCATGCCCGCGCCGACGGTGCGCATGCCGAGGTTGAGCAGGAAGAAGGGAAGGTTCGTGCTGACGATGGCGAGGGCCAGCACCCAGCCGATGGCCCGGGGCGGCAGGGCAAGCTGTCCCATGGCGGCGGCGAGGGCACAGAGCACCACGGCGGCGATCGTCCACGCCACGAACAGCGTCGGCACCACCGGCGCCTCCGCCTTGCGCGTGGCTCGGGTCGCCACCAGCACCGCGCCGTAGCCGAGCGCCGACACCAACGCCAGGAAGTCGCCCAGCAAGAAGCGGGTGTCGGTGTAGCGCGAGACGTGGAAGATAGAGACGCCCGACAACAGGGCCACGCCGAGCACCGCCACCCCGGTGCCGAGCAGCGCCTTGGGCGCGGGCCGCTCGCCGAAGGCCCACCAGGCCAGCGGGAACACGAAGAGCGGCGCGAGGCTGTGCAGGAACACCGTGTTGGCCACGGTGGTGAGCGCGTAGCCGCCGACGAAGGTCGACGAGGCCAGCGCCAGCGCCAGCCCGTAGGGCGCGCCGAGGCGCAGGCTCGCCGGGTCGGGCTTGAGCGCGGCCAGGCCGCCCTCCCAGGCCGCCCAGGCACCG
>CAYHRZ010000825.1:0-1777 GCA_964359125.1 uncultured Klebsiella sp.
TTCATCGTGATGGACGACACCACCGACATGGTCGACGCCCTCACCAACCTGTTGCGCTTCTACGCCCACGAGTCCTGCGGCCAGTGCACCCCCTGTCGCGAGGGCTGCGACTGGATGTACCAGATCCTCTGCCGGGTTCGCGACCGTGAGGCCTCGCCCCAGGACCTCGTGGTCTTGCGGGACCTCGCCGACAACATCCACAGCAAGACCATCTGTTTCTTCGGGGCGAGCGCGGCCATGCCCGTGCAAAGTTTCCTCACCAAGTTCCGTAGCGAGTTCCTGGACCGGGTCCAGCAGAATGGTCGCGGGACGGGAGCGGCCTGATGCCGACAATCAAGATCGACGACGTGGACGTGGAGGTCCCGGCCGGGACCAACATCATCGACGCGGCCAAGGCCGCAGGCGTCGACATCCCGCACTACTGCTACCACCCGCACCTGAGCATCGCGGGCAACTGTCGGATGTGCACCGTCGAGACGGAAACGCCCCGCGGCCCGGTGTTGGAGATCGCGTGCAACATGCAGGCCCGCGAGGGCCTGGTCGTCCGGACCTCGACCGAAAAGGTGAAGCAGGTCCGCAAGTCGGTGATGGAGTTCCTGCTGGTCAACCACCCGCTGGACTGCCCCATTTGCGACCAGTCCGGGGAGTGCCGCCTCCAGGACTACTACATGGACCACGGGCAGTACGACAGCCGCGGCGTCGAGGCCAAGGTGTCGAAGCACAAGCGGCAAGACATCGGCGACCTCATCGTGCTCGATGCCGAGCGCTGCGTGCAGTGCAGCCGCTGTGTGCGCTTCGGCGACGAGGTGACGGGCACCGGCGAGTTGCGGCTGATGAACCGCGGCAGCCACACCGAGATCGGGATGTTCCCGGGCGAGCGGTTGTCGCACGACTACCAGGGCAACCTGGCCGACATTTGCCCAGTGGGCGCGCTCACCAACAAGGACTTCCGCTTCCAACGCCGGGTGTGGTACCTCCGGGAAACCGACGGTATCTGCACGGGTTGCGCCACGGGCTGCAACATCACCGTGTGTCACCAGGAGGGCGAGGTCTTCCGCTACCTGCCCCGCCGCAACGACGCCCTCAACAAGTCGTGGATGTGCGACCCGGGCCGAGGGCGGCACACCGAGGTGACGAGTCTGTCGCGACTGCTCACCGCCACCACCAGGGGCACCACCGGCGACGCCACGGCGGCGCTGGCCGCGAGAATCAAGGCCTCGGCGGCGGGCACCGTGGCCTTCGTGCTCGGCACGCGCGCCAGCAACGAGGCCAACTGGGCGATGGTGCAGGTGGCCAAAGGCGTGGGCGCCCGCCTGTTCTGGGTGGCGGGCAACGACCACGGCGCGATCCCCAAGTCCGACGACTTCCTGATGGATCCCGACAAGTCCCCCAACACCGCGGGCGTGCAGTTGCTGGCCTCGGCGGTGGGCGGCGTGGGCGACGCCGACGCGCTGCGCGAGGCCCTGCCCTCCCTGTCCCTCCTGGTGGTGCTGGAAGACGACGTCGTCACCCGCCTCGGCACGGCGCTGCCGGCGACGGCGGTGTTGGCGGTGTCGCGGAGCCCCACCACCGAGGTCGCGGAGATCGTCATCCCGGTGGCGCACCCCGTCGAGATGGACTGCACCTACGTCAACCGCGACGGTCGCGTGCAACGCAACCGGCGGGCCACCAACCCCCTCGGCAACGCGGTGCCCGCCTACGTGGCGCTGGACCGCCTGGGCGCCGCGCTCGGCAAGGCGCCCGGCACGTCGATGCCGGTGGCCAGCTTCGCGGCCAT
>CAYHRZ010000826.1:0-1776 GCA_964359125.1 uncultured Klebsiella sp.
GGCGTGGATGGGCTCGATGCCGCCGTGCTGGCCACGTCGCTGTTGCTCGGCCGCGTGCCGTTCATGGGCGTGGAGCCGGCGCTGGTGGCCTCGCCGCCGGGGCTGTCGTGGACGCGCCCCGACGGGGCCTCGGTGTCGGTGGTGTTTGACGCCGCCACCGCCCACCTCGCGGCCGCGAGGGCGGTCGACGCCGCCGGGGTGTTGTTGCTCGACGCCACCTGGGAGGCGGGCGCTTTCCCCGAGGCGCTCGACGTACAACTGCCGTCGTTGTCTACCGCGGCGAGTGTGAAGTTTGGCCAGTGGCAGGCGGCGTCGCCCGTCGACGCGGCGTTCGTGCTGGTGAAGCCGGAGGGGGCGGAGGTGAGGGGGATTGGCGATGGGCCGTAGGACTGCGGCGCCGTCGTTAGACAGGAATACTGGCCTCGTCCTTGAAACGGGAGTTCGCGTGCCGGTCGCCTCGTTCAGCACCGAAGGTGTGGGCTCGGGCGCGGCCACACCTGGTGGCGGCCTGGGCAGCGATCGACCGGCGGCTTTCGGACGGGGTGCGCCGGTGCTGAGCCCACGGCGGGCTTGTTGGGTGGTGCTGGCCACCTTGCCGTTCGTGGCGGGCTGTGGGGAGGTCTGCCTCCGTGGCGGGGCGCCCGTGAATCTCAAACTCTGGGCCATCGAGCTCGATCGTCCGGGGGAAGATCCCGTGCTCCGGGCTGCACCCGCTGGAGCGGAGGACGAAGTTGCAAAGATGTTCGAACAGCTAGGGCTGGACACGCCCCCGCCCCCCGGGAGCGGCGAGGGCAACCAGGTAATCGTGTTCCAAACTGCGGTGTCGGAGCATGGCTACATGGAGTGGATCACGTCTGCGGAGCTCGAGGCGGAGTCGGGGGACCTGGTGTTGCGGATCCGGTCGGACTGGCCGTGCAGCGAGCTGGTGGGCACCGACACCGGAGGGGGCTTCGAGTACATCGCGACGATCTGGACCGTCGCGAGTCTGGCGCCCCTCGCAGAGTGTCGCTACGGCGAGCGTTGCCACCAGGGGCCGAGCGAACACTGACCATTAGTGCTCGCTGCGGCCTTCGTGCTGGTGAAGCCGGAGGGGGCGGAGGAGAGGGGTTTGGGTGGGTGAGACACCCCTGTCCCACTGGGGCGAGCATGCCCCACCATGACACCACTAACTAGGGGAACAACGCGGTCTTTGCAGCGTCAAGACCCGGCACGCCGCGTGCAAGAGCGCGGGGGATGCTCCTCCCCTCCCTGCTGTTGTCGCTCGCGGCCTGCTCCAACCCCTTCGACGAGGCCGGCGAGATCGGCGGAGCGTTCCTGGAAGCCGCCGACCAGACCGGCGTACCGGTGCAGTTGTTGCTCGCCATCTCGGAGGTGGAGACCGGCGTGCAACCAGTGGTGGGGCACGAAGAGTTCGACGGTGTCGCGCCCGCCTCCGGGGTGATGGCGCTGCGCGGCGAGCGGGTGACGGAAGCCGCGCTCGCCCTGGGCGTGACGGAGTCCGAGGTGCGTGAGGACCTCGCCACCAACGTGCTCGCGGCGGCCACGCTGCTCGCCGGGTGGGCCGAGGAGGGCGCCATCGACACCAACGACCTCGGCGCCTGGGCGCCCGCGGTGGCGCGCTACTCGGGCATCCCCGACTACGAGGCCGCCCGGGAGTACGTGTGGTTCGAGGTGTACGCCGCACTGGCCGACGGCGTGAGCGTGGAGGGCTACAGCACCGACCCGGTGGTGGCCACGCCCAACTACCCGCGTCCCGAGCGCTACGGGGCGCGGACC
>CAYHRZ010000827.1:0-1773 GCA_964359125.1 uncultured Klebsiella sp.
CACCCAGACGCGGGATCACATCTGGGTTTCGTTCGGCGCGGTTCATGTTTGGATCCATGTTGTTCCACACGAAGTGGCGCACGTGCGGGTGGCGCCCAACGATCCACTTCACGGTCTCGTCGAGGTGGTCGCTGTTGAAGGCGTTGATGACCGTATTGATGTCGGCCGTGATGCCCACCTCGGGCACGTGGGCGAGGGCGCGGTCGATGTGCCCGTGGCTGCCCGGAGTCTGGGTGAGGAAGTCGTGGACCTCCGCCCGCGACGAGTGAAGGGACAGGTGAACGTGGGTGAGCCCGGCGTCGACCAACTCGCGGAGGAAGTCGATCTCGCAGATCCGCTGCCCGTTGGTGATCATCCGGATGAACAGGCCCCGCGACTTGGCGTAGTGGATCGCCGAGACGAGCAGCGGAGCGATGGTGGGCTCCCCGCCCGTGAGGATGATGCCGTCGTACTGGCGGGCCACGAGGTCGTCGACGAGGCCGTGCAACTCGTCGAGCGTGAGATCGACCCCCGACGGGGGGTTGGAGCAGAAGCGACAGGCCTGCTTGCACTCGCGGGTGAGCTGGAGGTAGCCGAGGTTGGCCATCAGCTTCGTCGCCCCGCGTTCTCGTCGACGAAGGGTACCGGCGTGGCCCCGGGGACCGGCACCAGCGGCGCCGGGGGACAGGGTGCGACGCCGTCGCGCAGCCGGGGGTCGGGGTCCGGTGGCAAGGCCCGGAGTTGAGCCACGGCTGACTCGGCCCACTCGCCGTGCAGCGGCTGGAGCTGGGCGAAGCCGCGGGCGCGGATGGACTGGATGTGGGCGCCCCGGCAGAGCTCGGTGGCAACACAGTCGCGACATCGCAGCGACTTTGCGAGGTACTCCTCCTCGATATAGTGGTCCACAAAGGCGTCGATACCGAGGCGACCATCGTCGTGATACAGGGCGGCATGTATCACTCGCGGTGCGCGCTCGATGCGAGCACCAGGGCACAAACAGGCCGGGAGGTTCTGGGCGCGGGTGCCGGCGGGGAGGCCACGGAAGAGGGCAGCCCAGTCGGGGTCGGACAGGGCGTCGGAGGCCTTGGCGTGACGCACGCCATGTATCACGTGGGTTGGACGCAGGCGGCCAGGATTATTTAGTAACCATGAGGCGAATATTGCATCGAGGTGCAGCTCGACCTCGACGTCGTCGCGGTGATCAAGGGCGTCGAGCTGCTCGGGTCGCCGCACCACCACCCGGGAGCCGGGTGGGAGGACGACGTCCCCGTAGTCCGCGGCATCGAGGTAGAGCGGGCGATCGGCCACGCCGGGGGTACCATGTCCCCCGAGCCAGCGGGCGCGACCGGCCAGGTGGGCCAGGTCCCAGCGATCGCCCACGTGGAACACCTCGAAGCTCTGCGCCTGGTGCCGCGTCACGTGGCGGTCCAGGGCCGAGCAGAAGGGCTCGACGAAGCAGTGCGGACACCGCTCCTTGTCGCGGCAGTCGATGGCTGCCCCGGTGTCGAGGTAGCGCCGGAACTGCACGCGCCGCCCGCCCACCTCGTCGAGCATCTTGTGGGGATCCTGGATCAACTCCTCCATGCCCTCGAGGTGCGACACCGGGAAGCGGTTCGTCCAGACGTGGAAACCCGGGTGCCGTGCGAGGCGGAACACCCGTCGCAGCGACTCGGCATGGGCGTCGACGTCGTAGAACAACTCGTCGCGGTGTTCGAAAGCCACGCCCTGCGGAATCACGTGCAACAGGTCGAACTCGCGCACGCCCACCCGCGAGCACAAGGCGACGATCGCCTC
>CAYHRZ010000828.1:0-1766 GCA_964359125.1 uncultured Klebsiella sp.
GGCGCCCAGCGCGAAGGCCGCGGCCATGCGGGCGAGGGCTGGACCGGGGCCGAGGAGCACCACGCGCGCGCCGCGGCGACGGGCGTCGTCGACGTGCGAGGCCGTCCACCCACCGGGCGCCCCGTGGGCGAGTACCAGGACGGTGGTGTCGCCCGGGGTCGCGGCGCCGTTGCTGGCCCACCCGAAGCTGAGCTCGCAGCGCGTCTCGAGGCGGCTCCGGAGCACGGCGCGCTCGGCGACCCCCGGGTGGATCACGTGGACCCGGGGCCGGGCGACGGCGGCGGCAGGGACCTCGTCGTGGTCGTCGGGGGGAGGGGCCGTGACCGCGCGGAGCAGCCCCTGGTGCCGCGGCGCCTCGGGGCGAGCCCACGGCGGCGGCGAGGGCACCTTCCGGTCGATCTCGGCGGCCGAAGTCTGACCGTCGATGGCTCGGGCCACGGCGTCGACCTGGAGGCCCCGCTCGGCGACCGGTCGGCAGAGGCCGGCCAACTCGCGGAGGGTGGCGCCCCGCTCCACCGCGTCGCGGAGCGGGTCGGTGACCAGCACCAGCTCCGCGGGGAAGACGCTGCCGGCGTAGCCCCGGTACATGCAAGAGGGGCAGCCAGCGCCTGCCTGGGGGGCGGCGAACTCGATGACGCCGAGGCGCGAGGCCGTCGCGTGCGACACGCCGCCCGGGACGGCGCACACCGAGCAGAGTCGACGCAGGCGGCGGGTGCTCAGCGCGCCGGTCAGGACCTGGGTGAGGGCCCACGCCGGGGTGCCCAACTCGCGGAGCCGGACGAGCGCCTCGGGGATCGTGGGGGCGAGCACCCGGCCGAGGACCGTGCGTCCGCTGCTCGCGGCACTCACTGCCGCCTCGAGGGCCGCTGCCGTCCGTAACGGGGCGTAGAACGCCCCGGGCGCGGTGGTGGCGATGGCCCGCAGGCCGGAGCCTTCGGGGCCCACCAGCAGAACCAGGCCCGGCTGCTGGGCGAGGGCGGTCCACGCCGCGTCGACCTTGCGGCTGAGTCCCATGGTGCCGATGGGCTTCGACGCTGGGTCTACGAGGTCGACCGTGATGCTGCCTCCCGCCGGGCCGGGTACGGCATTGACCTTCACGCGCAGCGCGTGGTCGGCGAGCACCAGGTCCGTGCGCCCGGAAGCCGGGCGGGCGAGCGAGGCGTCGACGCGGAAGACGGTGCGCAGGCGGGCCACGACGCCCGCCGCGTGCACGGCGGGGAGGTCCATCAACTCGGCCTCCATGCCGTCGTGCGTGAGGCGCACCGCGCCGGCGTCGACCGTCAGGCGCTCGGCCCCCGTTTCGAGCGCGTGGGCCAAGATCGCGGTGACGAAGTCGGCGACCGGCTTCCCGGGCCCGCGGCTCACCCGCGCGACCATCGCGCGGGCATCGAGCTCGAGGCCGGTGGGGCTCTGGACGACCGGCCGCTCCTCGGGCGGCAGGCCTCGGACTGCCCGGCTCCGGGCGGGACCGAGGTCGTAGTGCCGGGCGATGGCGGCGAGCACCGAGGCTGGTTCGGCGACGGCGATGGGGAGCAACTCCGCGCCCAGGCAGGCGCTGATGGTCCGCCGCGCGCCCGGCATGTCGGGGTTCCCCATCACCAAGAGCGGCCCGTGCTCGCCCCGGACGACCAGCGCGCAACAGCGCTCGGCCACGTCGCGAGGCACCTTCCAGAGGGTGGGTGGGTGCACCGGCGCCGCGAGGGGGTCGAGTTCCTCGGCGTCGTGCTGGATCGCCAGGGCATGAACGAGGCCGCCGGGCCGCAGCT
>CAYHRZ010000829.1:0-1762 GCA_964359125.1 uncultured Klebsiella sp.
AACGCGGTGCGCGCCGGCAAACTCTGGCCGCTCGACCCCAACACCCGCTTCCGCGACCGTCCCAGCGCGCTGGCCGTTCTCCCTTCCGGGCCGCTGTCGGGCCCGGACGACGTCGACGCGGTGGTGCTCTTCGACAACGACGCCGTCGCCCGCACGGCCTGGCGCCCCAACGCGACCGTCATCGCCTCGCCGACCCCGGCGCCACGGGACGGCGCCTGGGTGGAGTTGCTCTCGGTGGAGCCGCTCTCCGACCCGCTGCCGCTGGGCCTCAACGGTTTCGACCTGCGCTGGTACGAGCGCGACCACCGGCTGTCGAAGTTAGCTTTTTCCCTGGCAAGATCGTCAACGGGCGAAGCCGGTGGGTGGACCCGTGCCCTGGGCGGGCGCTGGCAGATGGAGGTGGGCGGTTCGATGGGGCTCTGGACGCGCGGCCTCGGGGTGGGCCGACCGGTGGGTCACAACCGGCAGGCGGTGGCACTCACCGACTACGGTGGTTTGCCGCTGACCTTCACTCGGTACCGGGCGCGGCTCAGCGTCGTGCCTCGCGACCGCGAGCGCGAGAACCCCTCGGTGGCGGCGCTGCTGGAGGACGCCCGCCTCGCGTACCGGGTGGAGGCTGACCTCCCGCTGCCGCCGGGCGCGGGGATCGTGCTCCAGGGCTTCTCGATCGACACCTCGGCCCGCGCGGCCGAGGGGATCTGCGTGGCGGCCTTGGACCTCGGCGTGTCGCCCTCGGCGGCAGGGGGCGTGGCGCTGCAGTCCACGATCATCGGGGGCATCTGCAACGACTTCGACACTCGCGGCCCCACGCTCCGGCACGGCAAGACCACCCGACCCGACGGCGGCGTGGAGGTGATCCTCGAGTTCGCGGTGGTGGAGGGCGCGTCGTCGTCCAGTTGGTCGGTCGCGACATGGGATCGATCTGTTCCCGGGCCGCGCGTGGAGGCCGCAACGGGGCCGCTGCCCGCAGACAACCCCGCCCACGCGACCGACCCCCGCCGCGTCACCACCGACGAGATCGCTCGCGCCCACCTGTGGTGTGGCGTCGCCTCGGCCCAGGGCTACTTGCCCCTCCCGCGGCAGCGCTCGGCGCCCCCTCCAGGCTGGCTGGACCGGGGGTCGGCGGTCACCGGAAACCCGGGGGACACGGGCTCGTTGAGCGGCTTTACCCTGGCCTTCGACCCCGTGGGTTTCGACCCGGGCTCGCCTCGGCCCCTGCTCACCGACGACGAGGCGCTGTTCCGCAACAACTACGTGCACCGCTACCTCGTCCGCGTGCTGCCCACGGGAGACGGGGCCTTCGTGGAGGCGGGTTTCAGTCACGGCATCCACCGGGGCGCCGTGGCCAAGGACAACAGCCGCCCGAGCGCGCTCTACAGCCGGGTGGAGGTCACGCATTTCCCGGGCTTGAGTGCCCCGGCCTTCGACGTTGTGGCCCGCGACCGTCGCACCGACTCCAACCTGCTCCCCGAGGATGGTTTCGCCCGCTGGGCCCACGCGTTCGCTGCGCCCGCCGCCCCCGAGTGTGCCCCTTGGTGGTAGCCCTGCTCCCGGTCGCGGCCGCCCTCGCCGCCGACGTGCCCCTGCCGCCCTCGGTGGCCGAGGCGGAGACTCCGAGGCTGGAGTGGGTCCCGGTGCTGCAACTGCGCACCGGGGCCGAGTTCTGGCAGGGGTACGACGACGACCTCGTCCTGGGCGTCGCCGCCGGCCGGGTCGGGGTGGAGGCACGGCGCCGGGCGCTGCCCGCGAGGGTGAGCGTGGG
>CAYHRZ010000830.1:0-1759 GCA_964359125.1 uncultured Klebsiella sp.
CCCGTCGGGCCGACGTAGGTCCACTGCTGGTTGCCCGCCTTGTAGGAGTAGGTGTTGAGCCGGACGCCCAGGCCGCTCTTGAGCTCGAGCGGCAGCCCGAAGGCCTTGAGGCTCTTCTTCGCCTCGAGCGCGCCGGTGAACATCTGCGCCCGCGTCTTGTCCGCGTTGCTCACGATGTTGTTGGCGTGCGTGTCGCGGCTGCCCCAGTTCGCCGGCACCGACCAGTCCGGCCCCGATAGCTGCGTGATGTTCCACGTGGGCGAGCCGGGGTCGCTGCGCTCCGCCTGCCAGCTCAGGCGCGTAATGCGGTTGTTGGTGTTGCGGAAAAACCCGTCGTCCCTGTCGCGATTGGAGGTGTGGGACTTCGAATACCCGCCGCGCCACGTCACGGTGAGGGAGTCGCGCTTGAACTCCAGCCGCGGACTGAGCACGAGGTTGGGCTGGTAGTTGTGGCGGTGCGAATATTCGGTGCCGATGCGCGTGTTGGCATTGGCCGTCGCACTGGCGGTGACGCGGGCGAGGGTCGAGTCCGGCGTGATCTGCGCGGCGTTGGCGCGCATCCACGTGTACTGGTTGAAGAACTCGACCTCGTAGAGCGAGTAGCTGCTGCGCCACGAGAACACGAGTTCCGGCGAGACCTTGTAGTCGAGACTCACGTTGCCCGCGAGGCGGCTGGTGACCTTCGGACCCGGCCGCCACATGACGCCAGTGATGACCGGCCGGGCCGGATTGGCGTAATTGTATTCCACCTGCATCCGGTCCTGCTGCACGTAGGACGCGTTGTAACTCAGGTTGGCCTCGATGCCCAGGCGCCGGCCGAAGAAGACATCGGCGTAACCCAGCTGGCCCGCCGGGAAGACCTTGAAGTGCTTTTTCTCGTCCGGCAGGTAGGTCCGGCCGAGGGTGAGGGCGTCGCTCGTGCCCATCGCATAGGCCTGGTAAACGATGCGCCGGCCGCTGCGTTCAAAGGCGTTCTTGCTGCGCAGGTTGATCGACCCGGCCGCCGAGTCGGCGTCCATGCTGGCGGTGAGGGTGTTGTTGAACTCCACCGCCTCGATGCCGGTGATCGACATCTGCTCGAAGGTGTTGCGCCGGCTGTTGTCGCCAAACCCGGGATCACTCGCCGCCATGCGCACGCCGTCCTGGGTAAAGGTGGAGTACTTGGGATCCAGGCCGCCGATGCGCACGGCGCTGGCGTCGACCTCGAGGAAGTCGAGCGTCATGCCCGGCATGTACTTCAGGAATTCGCCCACGTCGCCCATCGTCAGATCCCCGAAATTGTCGCTCGCCACGATGTTCTTGGCGTTGAGCGCCGCCCGCTGATCCATGATCGCCTTGGCCTGGCCCTCCCGCTCCGCCGACACCGTGAACTCGCCCAAACGCACCACCTCCCCCGGAGCCCCCGCCGGCCCGAGCCGCGCCGACTGCAGTTCGAAGTCGCGCGTCGCCACCGCGCCCGGCGCCACCGCCACCCGCGCCGTGGCCGGCAGCGAGCCCGTGTATGCCACCGCCAGCGTCACCTCCCCGGCCGGCACGCCGCCGAGCCGGTAATACCCCGCCTCCTCCGTGTACGCCACGAGGGCCGTGCCCTCGACGCGCACTTCGGCGTTGCGGACATACTCGCGCGTGGCGGCGTTGAACACCCGCCCGGCCACCGTGCCCGCCGCGGGCTGGGCCCCCCCCCCCCCGCCCCCCCCCCCCCCCCCCCCCCCAAAAAACCCCCCCCCCCCCCCCCCCCCCCCCCCCCCCCCCCCGCCCC
>CAYHRZ010000831.1:0-1744 GCA_964359125.1 uncultured Klebsiella sp.
TGGCGGTGATCGCGCTCGCGCCGGGCGAGATCAGCGAGGTGGTGGAGTCGCCCTTCGGCTTCCACGTGATCCGTCGCGACGTGATGTCGCAAATCCACTGCGCGCAGATCATCGTCGGCTTCGCCGAGGCGGGGCGCCCGGTCGACGGAGTGTCGCGACCCAGGACCGAGGCCCAGGCCCGCGTCGACGCCGCCCTGGCCGAACTCGCCGCCGGTGCGGACTGGAACGCCACCGTGCGCAAGTACAGCGACGGCCCCGCCAAGGACGACAACGGTGACCTGGGCTGGTTCTCCCGCAGACAGTTGCTCCCGCAGCTCGACGAGGCCGCCTTCAACCTCGACATCGGGGGAACGACCGGGGTCATCGAGCCGCCCGCCGGCTTCCACGTGATCAAGCGGCTCCACTAGGGTGGCCTCGCCGCTGCCCGAGGGCGCGGTGATCGCCCACCGGTTCCGGGTCGCCGAGGCCCTGCCGGGCACGGCGGAGTTGGCCCGCCACGCCGTCGTCGACGACCGCGACCCCGCCCGCGCGCTGGAGGTCGTCACGCCCCTGGCCCACGCCCGGCTGCGTCCCGGCGCCCGGGAGGCCTTCCAGGCGCCGGCGGTCCCCGCGCCGCGCGGCGCCGAGGTCGTCGCGACCGTGGACCACGAGGGCTTCCCGGTGACGGTGCGGGGGCGCCTGTCGATGGCGGCCACGCCCGAGCTTTTGAGGGCGCTGTCGCCCGGTGAACGCGGGCAGTTGTGCGCCTGGCTGGGTGACGACGCCGCCCGCGAGGTCGATGAGCTCTGGTTCGACCTCGACGGCCGTCCGCGGGTGGTGCCCACGGGCACCGTCCGGGGGCAGCGGGTCCGGCCGCCGCCCCGCCTCGCCGAGGTCCTCGGGCCCCCGGGCGAGGCGGCCCCGCACCTTGCCCTGTCGCTCGCCTTCCCGGCGATCGTGCCGGGGAGCGCCGTGGTCGCGTCCCGGGGCGCGCCCGCGTCCGGGCCGGCAGCGCCCCCCGCACCGGCCTGGGTGGTCACGGTCACCCTGCCCACCGGAGGACCGCTGCTCGAGGCCGCGGCGATCTACACCGGCGTGGCGCTCGCCGACCTCGATCGCGCCGCCCGGGCCAGCCGCCCGTGGTGTTGGGCGGCCGGCACCGACCCTCTCGCCGCCACCCGGGCGCGGAACCTCGCCACGCGCCTCGGCCTGGGGGCAGAACTGGTGTCCACCGGTGCCCCGCCACCTTCCTTCTGGCCCGCGACGCTCGCGGCCCTCGGCGCGCAGTACCCGGTGCTGGTGGGCACCGGCATCCCCGCGGTGGACTACGCCCTCGCCGCAGGGCTGGCACTCACGGCCACCGCCTCGGTGGTGCGCCACGCTCGGCGGGTGGGACCCGCCCGCCGTGCCGCGCGGGCGCTGGGCGCCCTCGACCTCCACCACCGGGCAACACCGCGCGAAGCCGGACCCGAGGCGACTCTGTTCGCGCTGTCTACGGCCCTGGCCGCCCCGTCGATCCCCGAGGTCGTGCGGATCGACGTCGGCCGCGCCCTCGACGAGGCCTGGTACTCCCTGCTGTCGCGACTCGCGCCCGACCCCAGGCCCCGCGAAGAACAGGCCCGGCAGGCTCAGGTACGGGTGCTGCTCGCGGCGGCCGGCGACCTCGAGCGCGCCCTGTACGACGACGCGCCGGACCTCGCTCGCCGGACAACCAGCCTGGCGGCTGCGGCGCGAGACCTCGCGGCACCGCGGGATCGCTAGCCAG
>CAYHRZ010000832.1:0-1724 GCA_964359125.1 uncultured Klebsiella sp.
GGAACCTCTACGCCGACTACGACGGCCACTGGCTCTACGTCGCGGTGCCGCCGGTGGCGGCGACCACCAACCTCGACCACTTCGTGGCGGTCGCCGGCCCCGCCGCGAGCGGCACCCGCGCCGCGCCGTGGGCCAAGGCCGGCACGGTGCCGGTCTACGACCTGCTGCTCGGCAACGAGGATTCGAACAACTGGTCGGGCTGGTTCAACGCCGCCGGCACCGTGGTCACGAACGGGCTGCAGAAGGCGACGGGCAGCGTGCTCGAAGCGATGGTGGACGTGACCCGGTGGTGGTCGCCCGCGCCATCGTCGCTCCAGCTCTGCTTCGCCGGATTCGCGTCGCCCGACGGGGGCGCGCTGCAGATCCAGGTCCCGTGCGGGAATGGCGACGGCAACGTGGACCCCGCTGAGATGGCGACGGTGAACGCCTCGAACCCGGTGGCCGTGCCGGTGACGCCGCCGGCGCGCGGCGTCGCGATCCGGCTGCTCTCGCCGAACCCCACGCGCGGCGAGCTGCGCGCCAGGGTGGACGCAGTGCCGGGCGCTGCTGTCCGCGTGGCGCTGGTGGACGTGAACGGGCGCGTGGTCGAGCGACTCCACCAGGGCGTGGCGCGCGGCCCCATCGAGGTCTCGGCCCGGCTCGCCGGCGCGGGCGCGACGCGCGCGGCAGGCATCTACTTCCTCGTCGCCCGGACCGCCGCGGGCGTCACATCGAAGCGCGTGGCGCTGGTGCCGTGACGCCACGGTCCCGACCTGTGCGGCGGAGGTTCCTGACCGGGGCCCTCGCCGCGTGCGTCCTGGCGATCGGTGCGGCGGCCCCGTCCGACGCGATGGTCTTCATCGGGAGACCACAGCTCGAGGTGGATGTCCGGAAGGCGGAGGTGATCGTCGTCGGTCACGTCGGCCCCCGCCGGAACTTCATCCCACCCGACTCGACCCAGAAGACCTTGAGGTTCGGGAGGATGGCCTACACGGACTACGAGGTCACGGTGCTGGAGGCCTGGAAGGGACCTGTGGCCCGAAGGGAGAAGCTGGTCGTGCGTGTCCCGGGCGGGATCCTTGCTGACGGGACGGGCGTCAGCATCGGAGGCATGCCCAACCTCGACCCCGGCCGTGACATGCTGCTCTTCCTCGGACGCGGCGGTCCTCCACTGTGGAAGGACCGCTGGAGCCTCCAACTCCCCAGTAACCCCTCGCTGCTCATCCGCGGGCGCTTCTACGGGCAGTTCTCACCGGGACTCCCTCGGCGGGTCTTCCGCAGGCTGGTCTCCGACATCCTCGCGAGCGCGCACAGGGACTCGCTGCTGGTGCTCGGCGGGCGCGACTCGCTACCTCCGGGATGCGGGCGGATTCGCGGGCGAATCATCGGCCCCAGCCCCGGACGCGATGTGTTGAGCCTGCTTCGCGTCCCCAGGCTGAGGCTCGTCATCACGTCCGAGCCCCGCGGGGCATTCGAGCTACCCCCGCTCCCCTCCGGCAAGTACCGGGTGGAGGTCATCCCGATGGGCGGTCAGGCGCGCCACTTCACAGTGCAAGTCCGCGCGGGGCAGGTGGACTCGGTGACAGTGACGACCCGGACCTCGCGCGTGCGCTGGCCGCGCGACTGAGCACTACTGCCCGAATGCAGCGAAGCGCCCGGGCTCTCCCACGAGCCCGGGCGCTTCGCGTCGGCCCTCCGCGCCGCGCCGACCCCGCTTGGCCCGCCGCCTGCGGGCTCTCCCCGCC
>CAYHRZ010000833.1:0-1724 GCA_964359125.1 uncultured Klebsiella sp.
GTCGAGCATCTGGGTGGCGGTGATCACCAGCACGCCGGCGCGGTTCGCGGCGTCGATGAGGTCCTTCTGCAGCACGGGTACGCGCTCCAGCGACACCTCGACGCCGAGGTCCCCGCGGGCCACCATGATGCCGTCGACGACCGAGAGGATCTCGCCGATGTTCTTCACCGCCTGCGGTTTCTCGATCTTGGCGATCACCGGCACTTCACGGGCCCCCAGGCGGGCGAGTTCTTCCCGCAACCGCAGCACGTCGCGCGCCTCGCGGACGAAGGAGATGGCGACGAAGTCGACCCCCGCCGCGACCCCCACTTCCAGGTCGGCGAGGTCCTTCTCGGTGAGGCTGGGGGCCGAGAGCGGGATGCCGGGCAGGTTGATGCCCTTGTTGCTGCCGAGTTCGCCGCCTTCCTCGATGACGATGTCGACCTCGGCGGGCACCAGTTGGTCGCGGACCTCGCTGACCCGGCCGGAGAGCGCCCCGTCCGCGAAGAGCACCCGGTCGCCCACGTGTACGTCGCCCGCCATGCCGGTGTACGTGGTGCCCACGCGGTGGCCCTCGCCGACGAGGTCCTCGTCCATCACCACCGTGAGGGTGCTGCCGGTCACCAGCGCGATCGGCGCCAGCACCTTGCCCACCCGGATCTTGGGTCCCTGCAGGTCGAGCAGGATGGCGATGGCGCGGTCGGCGGCGCGGGCGGCGCGGCGCACCCGGGCCACCGCCTCGCGGATGGCTTCCGGGGAAGCATGGGAGCAGTTCACGCGGAACACGTCGACGCCGGCGGTCACCAGGGCGGCGATGGTCTCGGGGTCGCGGGAGGCGGGGCCGATGGTGGCGACGATCTTGGTGCGACGGGGCGGCATGGGGCGGCCGCTATCGCGGTACGGGGGACAGGTGAACGCCACTGTGGCCGAAGGGTGATCGCCCGCTCGCCGTTCCCGGGCGACGACCTCGTCGAGGCGGTGCGCCGGGCGCTGCACCACGAGGGACACCTGTTCACCGCGGGCGAGGGGTGCGTGTTGGGGCGGCTGCTGGTCCTGGGCGAGCGCCGCACGGGCCCCGACGCCGACGCGCTGGAGCTCTTCGCGCGGCTGGCCCTGCGGGCCGGAACGGTGTTCCGGTCGCCCGACTACGCCTGCGCCACGCCCGAGGCCTGGGCGCGGCTGGTGGAACTGGACCTCGCGGCCACCGTCGTGCCGGCGGGTGCGGCGCTGTCGGCCTTCCCCGCGCGCGAACTGCGCGCGGCCTGCCAGCGGCTGGGGCTGGCCGCCGGGGGCAACCGCGCCGCCCTGGAGGCCCGGTTGCGGGGCGTGTCCTGGCGGCTGGAGCCCGTCTGGTGCGTGGGGCACCGCGCGCTGTTGTCGCGCGTGGATCGCCTCGGCGGCTACGACCGGCGGCTGCTCCCCGCCGAGCGCCTGGCGGGGTGGAAGTGGGCCCAGTACGCGCCGACCGGTGGTCCCGGGCTGTACCCCGACCGGCGCCGCCTGCGGGAGCATGCGGATTCATGGCACAGGTCCTCCGTCCGGGGGGCGTTCCGGGCCCTTCCGGTTTCCCCGGTCATCGGCGCATCGGCGGGAACAAAAGACTTTCCGGTCGTCAACGCGACCAGAGTGGGCGGAAACCACAGCCAGAAACTGTGCAGGGAATTAACGTTTCCACCGATTTTGAAAAACCCCGCCCGGCTGAGCGGCAGCGTGCAGAAGAAGGCGATGGCCGGGAGCAGGACCGG
>CAYHRZ010000834.1:0-528 GCA_964359125.1 uncultured Klebsiella sp.
ACATAGGCCGGGCTGCAACAGGAACCAAGTCCGAGGGTGACGCCTCACCCCCCCGCGTTCGTTCCGCCCATTAGGCCCAACCCCGGAACCAAGTCCGAGGGTGACGCCTGACCACCCCGCAGAGCGCCAGCGCCGGTGCCAGCACGGCGAAGTCGTGGGCGCGGGGCCCGCGGGATCGACGCCCTGAGGTTCCCGGCGGCCGAGTCTCCGGGCGCGAATAGCAGGCTGGCGCGAGGGACCGGGGGCACGCCCACCACCGTACGCCAGCGAAAACCTCCCGCGGCACCGCCCCCGCCGCCTCCTGCCTTCCTCGCTTCCTGCCTTCCTCAGCCTCGGGTGGGCGCGCGGGCCCCGTCCCCCGGCGCGCCCCGGCCCAAAAATCTCTTGACCAAAATATTTACGTGTCAAGAGACTCCTTGCATCCCGCCGCAACAACGTGGTACTCTCCGTGTACTCCCCCGCGGGATTCCCCTCCCCCGCCCCGGGGCCCCCCCCCCCCCACCCCCACCCCCACGCCCCACAGGGGCC
>CAYHRZ010000834.1:538-1724 GCA_964359125.1 uncultured Klebsiella sp.
CCCTGCCTCCCATGTCCGAACCCGCCCTGAACCTCGCCCCGGTGAAGTCCACGTTGTTGCTCCGGGGTGTCCCCGGTGGACTGCTGGTGTTGCCGCTGCCCGCAGTGATGCGCTTCGACGCGCTGCGCCTGGGGCTCCGCGATCTCTTCGGCAACCCGCCCGGCCGCTACGCCGGCGCGCGGGTGCGGCTGGAGCTGGGCCAGCGGGACCTGGACCTGATGGAGATCCGCCGCCTCGTCCACATGCTGAAAGACGAGTTCGACGTCGAAGTGGTGGGTCTGGCCTGCGAGCCCGGCCCCATCCAGCGCATGGCCGAGCGGGAGCTGAAGCTCAAGATCACCCCGGTGGTCAACGGCCGCGGCCCGGACTTCGACGCCGACGACGCCGCCCCCACCCTCGGGGCCACCCGGGTTCCCCCGGACGACAACGTCACCGCCGTGGCGCTTGTCGCCGACGACGAGGCCCCGAAGGCCCCGAACTTCCAGACCGAAGACGGTGGCACCGACATCGTCTCTCCCGCCGACGACGACCCCGACGCCCACGTGGGCGGACGGGTTCTCACGGTTCACCAGACCGTGCGCTCGGGCTCCTGCGTACGCTTCCCCGGCGACGTGCAGGTGTTCGGCGACGTCAACCCCGGCGCCCAGGTGATCGCCGGCGGCAACATCCTGGTGTACGGCGCGCTCAAGGGCATGGCCCACGCCGGCACCCGCGACGACGGCGCCGTGATCCTCGCCTTCGACCTCCGCCCCACGCAGCTCCGTATCGGACGGGTGATCGGGGTGGTTCCCGGCGCCGATCCCGACCGCGCCACGCGGGGATTCGTCCCCGAGATCGCCTACGTGCACGACGGCGCCATCGCGGTCGAGTCGTACCGGGGCAAGCTGCCTAGTTCCCTGTCCACCGTGTCCAAGCCAACGGAGTCCACATGAGCGAGTGTATTGTCGTCACCTCGGGCAAGGGGGGCGTCGGCAAGACGACCACCACTGCCAACCTCGGCGTGGCGCTCGCGCGCCTCGGCAAGAAGGTCGTCGTCGTGGATGCCGACATCGGCCTCCGCAACCTCGACGTCATCCTGGGCCTCGAGAACCGCATCGTCTACGACCTGGTCCACGTGATCGAGGGCGAGTGTCGCCTGCGCCAGGCGCTCATCCGCGACAAGCGGGTGGAAAACCTCTTCCTGCGC
>CAYHRZ010000835.1:0-1721 GCA_964359125.1 uncultured Klebsiella sp.
GACCGGGGAGATACCTGGGAAGCCCGTGGCGACTACGCGGGCAACTCCAGCCGCACCGAGCTGTCCGGGAGCGAGGCCTGGACCGCGGAGCACGGGTTCCCGCGGCTGTACCTGGTCGACGACCAGAAGGACCTGCGCCGCAGCGACGACGGCGGCTTCACCTGGACCGACGTGGCCACGCCCACCGACTACTGGGGCGTACTCGCCGCGAGCACGGTGGATCCCGAGCTGGTGGCCTACGGCGGTGTTGAGGTTTATGCCAGTCGCGACGGGGGCAGCACCGCCACCAGGGTCAACGCCTGGAGCGACTACTACGACGACCCCGAGCACCGCCTGCACGCGGACCTGATGGGGCTGGTGGTGGAGCCGGGACCCGACGGGGGCGAAACTTGGTACATCGGCACCGACGGCGGGCTCTACGCGTCGACCGACGGGCTGTCCACGGTGAACAACCTCTCCATGTCGGGCCTGCGGGTGTCGCAGTACTACAGCACGCTCACGTCCAGCGCCAACGCCGATCACGTGGCGGCGGGGGCCCAGGACCAGGGCTACCAGGTCACCCAGGGGCAGGAACCCAGTGATCACCTACTGAACTTCGACCAGATCCTCTCCGGCGACTACGCCCAACTCACCAGCACCGACCGGACGCACGATCTCGTGTACTCGGTGTACCCTGGTTTCTTCATGGTGCAGGTGGGCGAACGGCGCCCCCAACTCACCTACGCCTACTTTCCTACCGACGCGCAGTCCTACGCATGGCTGCCGGTGTTGATGGCGGACCCCGACAACCCCGAGCGCTGTTTCTTCGGCGGCGACCGGTTGTGGGTGTACGACCGCACCGACTACTGGGTGTGGACACCGTCGCTGGCCTCCGACGACGACTTCGCCTCGGCCCGGGGCGAGTTCATCGCCGGGCTGGCCTACGCCCCCAGGGACCACGACCGCTTCTACGCGGTGACCAGCGAGGGGCGCTTTTTCGCCTCGGCGGACCACGGGGTCACGTGGTGGCGGAGCGACGGGGAGGTGCCCTTCGGCAACTGGTACAGCGGCACGGCGGTCGCGGTGGACCCGGTCGATGCCGACACGGTGTACGTGGGCGGCAGCGGCTACGGTGGCGAGCCTGTCTTCCGCTCCACGGACGGGGGCGCCGAGTTCGAGCCGTGGAGCGAGGGCTTGCCGTCGACCCTGGTCTACGCCCTGGCCACCGACCCCGGCACCGGGGTGGTGTACGCCGCCACCGAGACGGCCGCCTACCGCCGCGACCCGCACGGCGACTGGGTCGACATCACCGGGAGTGACGCCCCGGTCACGACCTACTGGTCCGTCGAGGTGGTGCCCGGGCTCGGCGTGGCGCGCTTCGGGACCTACGGCCGGGGAACCTGGGACTACGACTACGACCTCGACGACGACGGCTGCGTGGACGGACTCGACGCCGACGGCGACGGGACGCCCTGTCCCGACGACTGCGACGACACCGACCCCGGCCGCGCCCCGGGCTCCGAAGACCCCTGCGGCGACGGACTCGACGCCGACTGCGACGGGGAGGACGCCTGCGCCGTGGGCGAAACGGACCCGCCCCCCGGGGCGGCCTCGCCGGGTGGCGACTGCGGCTGCAGCGCTGGCCACACCGGGGTGCTCGGCGCCCTGGGGACGCTCGCGGGGGCCTTGGCCGGGCGTCGCCGGGAGCGGCATCGTCTGGCAGCCTGAGGGTCTCGTCCTCA
>CAYHRZ010000836.1:0-1712 GCA_964359125.1 uncultured Klebsiella sp.
CACCTTCACGATGCTCACGGCGCCGAAGCTCTGGAAGTACATGTTGACGCAGTTCAGCAACAGCAGTCGCGACTTGAGCCCTTCGCCGTCGCCTTCGGCGGCGCCGGTGATCGCCCAGGCCATGCCCGCGTTCACGACGGCGGAGCCGGTGGTGGCGAGGATCATCGTGAACCGCCCGCCGAAGCGGTCGGTGAGCGGCCCGTTGATCAAGAACGCGATGCCGTACACCCACGCGCCGTACCCGTCGATCTCGTTGAACACCGACTTCGACAGGATGCCGGCCTTGTCCAACTCGCCGGCGATGGCCGAGAGGTTGTAGCGCCCGAAGTAGAGGAAGGCGTAGGCCAGGCCGAGCGGCACCCAGTTCATCACCCGGCGTTTCTTGAAGGCCACCGAGTGCCCCATGTCGACCTTCGGCAGCAGCCACAGCACCAGGCCGATCGCCGCGAGTAGGCCCGCAATCAGGGCGAGTTTCTGCAGCGTCTCAGGCATGGCCGACCCGGGGAGGAGGGGGCGGTTGTATCCCCCCGGCCGCGTGGCAGCCTACCCGCGGGCGTGACGGTTCGGTGTCAGTCGAGGCCGAACTCCTCGGCCGCCGACTTCAGGGTGAGGGGCGGTTGATCTTCCTTGAGCATCACGAAGGGGCCCACCACCAGCGCGTCCATCTCGGTGCGCATGAAACAACGGTAGGTGTCGTCGGCGGTGTTGACCATCGGCTCGCCGCGCACGTTCATCGAGGTGTTGATCAACACCGGGACGCCGGTTCGCTGCCGGAAGCGGTCGATGAGGTCGTAGTAAAGCGCGTCCTGGTCGCGGTTGATGGTCTGGATGCGGGCGCTGTTGTCGACGTGGGTGATCGACGGCAGCGGCGTCTTCCCGGGACGCACCGGCGCGACCAGCAGCATGTAGGGTGACGGCCGGTCGATCTCGAACCACTCGCCCACGTGGTCTTCCAGCACGCTGGGCGCGAAGGGGCGGAAGCCCTCGCGCATCTTGATCTTCATGTTGATGATCGTGCGCATCTCGGGGTGCCGGGGATCGCCGAGGATGGAGCGGTGCCCGAGCGCTCGCGGCCCCCACTCCAGCCGGCCCTGGTGCCAGCCCACCACTTTCCCGGCCTCGAGCAGGTCGCAGGCCCGCTCGAGCAGCGCCTCGCGATCCAGCCGCTGGTAGGGCGCCCGGTAGCGGTCCAGCGTGGCCTGCACCTGATCGTCGGTTTCGCCGGGGCCGAGGTACGCGCTGACCAGTCGCGGCAGCCTCGGCTTCCGCAAGAGGCCGTTCCACAACACCAGCGCGGCACCCATGGCACCGCCGGCGTCACCGGCCGAGGGCTGGATGAAGATGTCTTCCACCGGTGCGCGCCGGAGGATCTCGCCGTTCGCGACGCAATTGAGCGCCACGCCACCCGCGAGGCAGAGCTTTCGACTACCGGTTTTCTCCACGATGTGGGTGGCGAGCTTCACCATCACCTCGTCGACGATCACCTGGAGCGACTTCGCCACGTCCTTGTGGAACTGGCTCAGCTCCCCGGCTTCCAGGGGGCGGGTGGGCTGGCCGAGGAGTTTCTCGAAGCGGTCGTTGTACATCCGCTGGCCGCGCTCGAAGTCGAAGTACGACATGTCGAGGCGGAAGCTGCCGTCGTCGGCGATGGCGATGAGTTGTCTGAGCTGGTCGACGTGCTTGGGCTGCCCGTAGGGCGCGAGGCCCATCAC
>CAYHRZ010000837.1:0-1703 GCA_964359125.1 uncultured Klebsiella sp.
CCTCCACCGCGCGGAGGACGTAGTCGATCCCGGCGAAGAGGTTCTGGGCGGTTGGCCGGGTGGCCCGCAGGTGGTTCGCGGCGTCGGCCACGAAGGCGTGAAAACTCTCGGCCGGGGCTTCCATCGCCGCCTGTGCCATGCCGAGCGCGCCGGTGGCGCCGATGGCGCCGGCGCCGCGGACGGTCATGTCGCGGATGGCGCGGGCGGTGGCGTCGTGGGTGGGCATGTCGACCACCCGGAACTGGTGCGGCAACAGCGGTTGGTCGATCATCTTCACCCGCCCGGCGTCCCACCACACGGTGCGAAAGGGCTTCCCGTTCACGTTCATGCGCGCCCCGTAGCGCGGGGTGACGGCACCCGGCTACTGCCCGAGTAGCTCCGCCAGCACCCGGCTGAGCACCGCCCGCGAGCCGGCCCCGCACACGGCGCGCAGGGCGGCGTCGTCGGCCTCGGCCTGCTCGGGCGACTCGGCGGAAGCCGCCGCTGCGAAGCCCTCGACCGAGCGCTCGCTGCGGCGAAACCGCACGCCCTGCACCGTGAGGCGGGCCGTCGACGCCCGGAGGGTGCCCTGTTTCGACGACTCGCCCGCCGCCGCCTCCATCCGTGCCGAGGCCGTCACTACCACGTCGACGTCGGGGCTCCCGGGCTCGGCCCAGCCGAGGCCCACGTCTTCCAGGTGACTTCGAAACAACTCATTCGCCCTCGGCGCAGACTCCGTCCAGACCACGGTGACGGTCCGCACGTCGGCCGCGTAGGCCCGACCGCGGTCGCTCTCCATCCACGCCCGCCAAGTACGCGGCACGATGTCGGTGGGCAGTTCCAGCGCGGGGTACATCGCGGCGTGGCCCAGGATGGTGGTGGCCCAGGCCTGGATGTCGTCTTCGCGGGAAGCGTGGACCTCGGCGGCCACGGCAGTGAGGTCCGCCTGCGCCTTGAGCGCCGGCACCACGTCGGTCAACTGCCTGCGTTCCGCCTCGGCCACGCAGGCCTTCCACACCCCTGCCGCCCTCGCCAGTCCCCCCGCCGACTCCGCGTCGTCGGCCGCGGTCTTGCAGTAGGCGACGTGTCGCGACGACTCGGTACCCTGGTCCAGGAGCCCGGCGATCGCCAGCGCGACCCAGATCACGCCGCCTCCCGCCGCAACTCGGCGCTGCGGTAGCGGAACCACCCGAGGTACTGGTTGCGCCACCAGCGGTCGAAGTCGAGGTGTTCGAGGTGGCCCTCCAGGGCGGTGCGGTACAACTCGTCGCCGTACTCCCGGCCGGTGCCCCAGTCCCGCACGGTGAACTGGTCGCCGTCGAAGTGGGCGTACTGCGCCCAGGCGTAGGTCCAGCTACCGGTGTTGACGTAGCGCACGCCCTCGTGCACCAGGTTCCCCGGCATGTGCGCGTGGCCACACACCAGCGTGGTCGCGCCGAGTTCGCGGGCGCTCCTCAGCGTGGGCCACAACATCTCCATGGGGTCCCCCGCCTCGCTGCGCACCCAGTAGCGGGCGAACCGCTCCGCCTCGTCGGCCAGCGGGGCCAGCCCCACCCGCCGGTACAGGGCGTTTCGGAGCTTGCCCACCAGCCAGAGCTTGTGGAACAGCCAGTAGGCGAAGCGGTTCCCGGGCGTGTAGAACTCGTGCAGCGGCATGCGGATCCATGTGCCGGTGACGCGCTCGACGAGGTGGTGAATCCTCGTCATGGTGGCGGAGCTGTGCA
>CAYHRZ010000838.1:0-1696 GCA_964359125.1 uncultured Klebsiella sp.
GGTGATCGAGAAGCTCGACATCATGCGTCGACAGGTTTTCGTCGAGGCGGTCGTGCTCGAGATCGGCTCGGAAGACGAGTTCGACTTCGGCATCGGTTACCACCTGGGCGCGCCCACCGACGACGGCGGCCTCCAGGTGGGCGCGGCGGGTCTGAACGGTTCCTCGCTCGGCGTGGCGTCGCTGGGCATCGCGGACTCCCTCTCGGGCCTGGCGATGGGCGTGTTCGGCGAGAGCTTCGACGTGAACTACACCGACCCCAGCACCGGGACCGCCGGCGTGTTGTCGGTGCCGGCTTTCGGCATCGCGATCAACGCGCTGGCCTCGAACGCCGGCGTCGACATCATTTCCAACCCGTCGTTGCTGATTGTCGACAACGAAGAAGCGAAGATCAACGTGGGCCGTAACGTGCCGATGCCCGTGTCGAGCGGGCGGGACAACAACGGCCAGGCGGTGGTGTCCTACCAGCGCGAAGACGTGGGCATCGAGCTCACCGTCACCCCGCAAATCAACGAGGCCAACTACGTCACGATGGAGCTGGCGCTGACGGTCGCGGAGGTGGAAGAAGACAGCAGCGGCCTCGACCCCAGCACGGCGGGCTTCATCACCTCCGAGCGCGAGACCGAGAACGTGGTGGTCGTCCGCGACAACCAGACGATCGTGATCGGCGGCCTGATCGGGAGCACGCAGACCAAGGTCGAGACGAAGATCCCGATCCTGGGCGACATCCCGCTGATCGGTGCCCTGTTCCGCGGCCAGCGGGACATCGAGCGCAAGACCAACCTCCTCATCTTCCTCACGCCGCACGTGATCAACGAGGCAGAGGACCTGCAGGAGGTCTACCGGGTGAAGTGGGCGCAGCGCCAGGAGTTCATCCGGCGGTTCTACGGCAAGTCGCGCGACGAACAACAACGGGAGATCCAGGCCATCCTCGCCGGGTCGCTCAACGTGATCGACCAGCCCTCGCAGTACCGCACCAAGGCCTCGCCGGTCGAGAAGAACCAGACCCTCGAGACCCAGGGTTCGATGACGACGATTCTCCCCCCCGACGGCAGCACCGAAACCCCCGCCGCCACGCCGACGCCCGACGCGCCCCCGGCGCCGGAGGCCCCACCGGAGTCCGTGCCCCCCGCAGGCGGCACGGGAAACTGATGGCCATCCGCCGTACCGGCATGGAGGACCTGCTCGCGGAGTCGGGCGCGGATCCCCAGAAGTTGCGCGACGCCCGCCGCGAGGCCGACCGTTCGAGCATCACCTTCGTCGAGGGCGTCGAGCGCGTCGGCGCGGCCACGCCGGCGGTGATCGGGCGTTCGCTGGCCACGATGCTCGGCCTGCCGTTCCGAGAGAGCATCGAGATCGACCGGGTGGAGGTGGACCTGGTTCGGCTCATTTCCCTGGCCATGGCCCGGGAAGAGGGCTTCCTGCCCCTGTGGCGCGACGGCGCCTTCGTCCGCGTGGCCATCGCCGAGGAGCGCGCCATGGGCGTGCTCGAGGACTTGCGCCTGCTCTACCACGCGCCGGTCCGGCCCTTCGTCGTCCCCTCAGACGTGCTGCGCGACGCCACCAACAAGGCCTACGACCGCGCCTCGCGGTCCGCCTCGGCGGTCATGGACGCGATCGTCGACGGCGGCGGCCTCGACCCCGCCTCCGGCGACCTCACCCTCGCGGCCGCCATCGTCGACGACCCGAACCAGGCGC
>CAYHRZ010000839.1:0-1696 GCA_964359125.1 uncultured Klebsiella sp.
TACATCCCCTTCGTCATCGACGGCGACCTGCTGGGGACGATCCACGGCGACGACGAGCGGGTGCCGGTGGCCGAGGTGGGACCGGGCGTGCGACGCCTGCTCGCCGCCGTCCTGGACGTGAGCGTGGCCATGCCGGGTCCTGGGCTCTCGCCGCTCCCTATCGTGCCGCGCTGACCTTCAGCACCACCAGGACTGCATCGGTGCCAGCACCACGGCCTTGGCGCCGAGCGACTGGATCTCTGCCACGAAACTCTCCACGTCGACCCCAGGCAGTTGCCGTGCCGGTGCGTCCAGGGGGAGCGTGAAATCGTCCCAGTGACAGGGCATCACCACCCGGGGCTTCACCCGGTCGAGGATGCCGCGGGTGTAGTCGCGACGGTACTGCCGCCCGACGGCGCACAGCAGCAGCACGTCGGCAGGCGCGAGCTCGTCTTCGAGGAAGTCCGCGCTGTCGACGTGCAGGACCCGCACCCCGTCGAGATCCAGGTGCCAGTGGTACACCGGGCCGTGGCGGAGGTGGAATACCCGCGGTGGCCAGGGCGGCGGGGCGAGGATGTCGCCCGGCAGGGGCACGCGGCCGAGGAGCGCCTTGCCGTGCCGGGAGAGGTACGGCGTGGCCACCGCCCCGCCGCACGGCACCGGCCGCCGGGGCGACACCTCCACGAACTGCGCCATGTCGAGGCCATAGGCGCGGGCGATGTGGCCGGTGGCGTGGCTACCGAGCAGGCGCGCGCCGGTGTGGCGGCACACGGCCGGGGCGTCGAGCGCGTGGTCGTGGTGGCTGTGACCCACGAGCACCTCGTCGGCCACCGGGACGTAGCGGGCGACGAGGTCCTCTCGGGGCGACAGCCTCCCGAACGCCGTGTGCCAGAGCCCGGGCCGGGTGAGGTTGGGATCCAGCACCAGCGTGCGCGAGGGGCCGGCCACGACGAAGCCGGCCGTGCCGAGGAAGGTGAACCGCACGCGGCCCTGGGTGGGCGCGCGGTCGTAGGCCGGGGCGCCCCGCTCGAGCAGCGCGCGGATCACTGGATCCGCATCGACAGGTCCACCCAACGGGCCTGGTGCACGAGGCCACCCATGCTCGCCCGGTGGATGCCGAGCGTGGCCAGGACCGGGAGCCGCGACCGGCTCAGCCCGCCGCTCACTTCCAGCCGCGCGCGCCCGGCGTTGATCGTCACCGCCTCGCGGAGTGTGTCGTCGTCCATGTTGTCGAGCAGCACGGCGTCGGCGCCCGCCTCGAGCGCCTGCCGCAACTCGTCGAGCGTCTCCACCTCCACCTCGACCCGCAACAGCGCGTGGGCCTGCGCCCGCGCCCGGGCGACCGCAGCGGCGATGCCGCCCGCGGCCACGACGTGGTTGTCCTTGATGAGCACGCCGTCAAAGAGGCCGAAACGGTGGTTCCTCGCGCCGCCGTGGCGCACGGCGGCCTTCTCCAGCGCTCGGTGCAACGGCGTGGTCTTCCGCGTGTCGACCAGCACCAGCGCCGGCGCGGCGCTCACGACGTCGCGGACGTGGGTGGCGATGCCCGACAGGCGCATCAGGAAGTTGAGCGCGCACCGCTCCCCGGTGAGTAGCGCACGCGCGGGGCCGGTCACCCTCGCGACCGTGTCGGGGTGGGTGCCACCGGCGGGCGCACCGTCAGCGGTGACGACCTCGTACCGGCAGCCGACCTGCCGGAACACCTCGGCCGCCGCCT
>CAYHRZ010000840.1:0-1690 GCA_964359125.1 uncultured Klebsiella sp.
GGGGTGGGGGGGGGGGGGGGCACTGGGGTGTCGGCGTTTTCCGGGGGGGGGGGGTTGGGGGTTCGTATCTAGCACGCCCGCCCGCCGGGGGCGGGGGGGGGCGCCGACCCCGAGCGCCGGCGGGGCTTCGCGGCTGCGCTGGGCGCGGCGGTGTTGCTCCGGGTGTGCATTCCCGAACAACCCCACCTGGGCGACGTGGCCCTGCTGGCCCTGGTGATCCGGCAGTGGTTGGGCTGGCGACCCTGGCCGGCGTCGCGGGTGCCGATGATTGGCGCCATCCACCTGGGCGTGGCGTGGGTGGTGGCCGGGTACGCCCTGAGCCTCGCGAGTGTGGGCCCGCCGTCGTTGCCCTACCACTGCTGGCTGCTCGGGGGGATGGGCACGTTCTGGGCGGCGTTGTCGCTGCGGGTATGTCGCGGCCACGGGGGACTGCCGATCGTGATGGGTCGGGACGGCGCCGCCATCGTCGGCCTGGTGCAACTCGCCACCATCACCCGCGTCGCTGGCGCCTTCTGGCCTAGCCCGTGGCACTTCACCGCCGCGGGCCTCCTCCTCGGTGGGGCCTTTGCGACCTGGTTGTGGCGCATCGCGCCCCTCGTCCGCCGGGGCGGGTAGGACCGTGCGCCTGGATCACCTCGGCTACTCCGGACTGCGACTGACGTGGCCCGGAGGCGCCACCGTGGCGGTCGATCCCCCGGCACAGGTCGAGGGCCCGGTGGTGCTGACGTGGTCGGAGCCCGAGCGAACCCGGGGGGCCCGGCTGGGCGCCGGCCACGTGGCGGCGCACCCGGCTCTGCTCGCCGCGCTGGGCATCCGGGGCGTTCACCTCGGGAGCGGCACCGCCCTGCTCGACGGCTTCGCGCTTCGCGCCGCCGCCTACCGGCCGATCCCCTACGCCGTCCCGGCCGAGGCGATCCGCAAGGCGCGGACGGCGCTGCTCCGCCCACGCCTGGCGGCGTCTCGGCTGTGGAACACGTTGCGACGGCCGCACGACCCGCCGATGGTGGTGGAACTTGCCCACGAGGGCGTACGGGTGCTGCTGCTGGGCCAGAGCCTGCACCGCTTCGCCGACGCGAGGCAGCTCGCCGAGCAGTTCGTCGGTGCCGACGTTGCCGTCGCTGGCACGGACTTCGAGGACGAGGAGGCCACTGGCCGGTTGCTCGCCCAGTTCGCCGCCCGGCACAACGTCCTTGCCGACCTCGTGGGCGAGGTGAGACGAGAGCTCGGCCTCCCGGTGCGCCCCCTCACGGCCAGCCTCGGGACGGCGCCCCCGGGAACCCGTGCCCTCGAGCCTGGGCAGTCGCTGTCGCTGTGGGCGCCAAGCCAGTACGGCCGCGAGAATGTGAGCAGCGTCCACGGCGTGAGCCGCGGCGTGCGCCCCCGCGGCGACGTTGCCGCCGGGGGGCCTACCGACACTTCATGAAGCTACTGTCGCACTTGATGACTCGCGACTCGCCCTCGGCAAGGGTCACTTTCCCCGCCGCCACCGGGTCGTGCCCCGAGAACCCCGCCTCGATCGCGTAGGTCCCGGCGGGCACCTCGCCGGACGAGTACCGGCGATCCCCGGACACCAGCCAGGCGCCGTCTGCGTCGCCGCTGACCCGGAAGCTGGCCGGTCGAGCGGTCTCGGGTTCGGGGCCCGCCGCCGCCGGAGCCGGGGGAGCCGGCGTGGTCGACGGCATTGCCGTCG
>CAYHRZ010000841.1:0-1688 GCA_964359125.1 uncultured Klebsiella sp.
CGGTGCCGAGCACCGAGCCGCAGGCGTCGTCGCTGACGTCGAGGTTCACGTCGGCGTGTCGGGGAGCGGGGTGAGCCGAGTCCCGGATGTATCAATCGAGCCAAGCCCCGATGAACCCGCCGGGATCCACCCGGAGCCAACTCCAGGCCAGACCCCACCCGAGCCAGAACGAGCCTTGCAGTACGTTGTTCACCCGGAGTTTGAGCCCGGTGGCGAGCAAGGGGAATGCGTGAATCGTGTACATCGCCGCCTTCAACTGCCAGCCGATCGCCGCGTCGCCGACCTCCCAGACCACCCGCCCTCGCGCAAGCGTGAGCACCAGCACGCCCGACGCGACCAGGATCCATGGTTGCACCGCGAGAAACACCGCTCCGCACGTCAGCGCCCAGCGACCGATTCGCCTCGCTGGCTTCAATGCAGCAACCACAACGACTCCTGGGCTGGACACATGGCGATCGTCCAGAGGAACAACACCCACGCGCTCGGCCTCGCGCGGGGAATGGCGAATAGGCCTGGGGCCACGATGGAGACGTGGCGGGCGGCTGCACCAACTTCGCCGACCCAAAGCGGATGGGATGGGACCGCAGCCTGCCATACCGTGAGCGTTCCGTGAGCGATGCCGACCAGAGCGATCACGTAGCCGGCGAGCTTCAGGGCACGCCAGGTGTCGACCTCGCGAGGGCTACTTGGCGCCGACCGTTCGCCCACCCAGCTCACGCGCAATCCATGCAGGGACCCGGGACGCGACACTCGCAGAGGTCACAGCTCGTCGTTGTCACGATGACACCACCGAATAGGGTGGAGGCACCGACAATCTTGTACCACTGGTGAATGAGTGGATTGAGTACGAAGTCCCAGTCGGTGCCGTCGCAGTTGTCCTGACCGGGATGAACCCAACCCTCCTTGTAGTACCCCGGTGCCCCCTTGTTGCATGCCACCGCGTACACCGGCCCAATGCTCCGATTCCGCACGCATCCTGCCTTCCACGTACCATCCTTCGGATCGACTGAGCCCCCTGGTGGCTCCTTGCGAGGCTTGGCCGCGCTCGCACCCGGGAGACCTCCCTCCTCGTCCCCTCCGGGCGGGGTTCCGGGCTCGCCTCCCGGCGAGTCCCCCCAGCCCGGCGGCTGCTCGCAAGGCGCGGGTGCGGCCATGGCGATCGTCGACTCCTCCGCTTCGGGGTCCGCGTCGCCGCAGGCACCCATCGGGTTGATGTACCACTCCGCTTCCTTGGTCGTGCCGTCGGCCAGGGTGCAGGTGACGTCGCAGAAGCACGCCCCGGTGCCGAGGACGTCGACGTACTGGCAGCGCACGCTCTCCACGCCGGTCGCGGCGCCGCCGCAACTGAGGCCCGTGCCGTAGCCACCGTCGCCGATGTAGGCCGGGTGCGAGGGATCCTGGTAGCAGTCGCACTTGTTGTCGCCGCGGCACGTCACCGACGAGATGCACATGTCGGCGTCGCCGAGCAAGTTCTCCGCCAGCGTCCACGCTCCCACCCCCACGACGCTGCCGCCACTGTTGCACGCGTCGCCGACCCGGGCCGGCGGGTCGATCCCGGCGCAGGTTTGGCAGGGCTCCGGCGCGGCAGGGGCCGGTGGCCCCGCCAGCGAGTGGCGTCTCCCGCGCGCGCCGCCGACCGCGTCCACCTCGTCCTGCAACGCGTGGAGGAACTGCTCGGCCTCGCCGAG
>CAYHRZ010000842.1:0-1687 GCA_964359125.1 uncultured Klebsiella sp.
CCGGGGTTCACCCCCGCGTCGTCGTCGTCGCAGTCGGTGCTGTCGCCCACGAAATCGGTGGGCGCGTCGCAAGCAACCTCCGAGGTGCCACTGTCGCCGTAGCCGTCGCCGTCGACGTCGGCGTACCAGTCGAGTTCGCCACTGCTGCCACTCTCGTCCACGCTGCCGTCGCAGTCGTTGTCGATCTCGTCACAGGCCTCGGTCGCCCCGGGGTAGGCCGTCGCCTCGCCGTCGTCGCAGTCGGTGTTGTCGAGGATCCAGTCGGCGGGCGGCTCGCAGGTGGTGAGCGACCGGTCCGGGTCGCCGTAGCCGTCGCCGTCGTCGTCGAGGTACCAGGCCGTGTCGGGGTTGATGTTGGGGTCGGCGTCGTCGCAGTCTTCGTCGTTGCCCACGTAGCCAACGGGCGCCTCGCACGCGGCGTAGGCGGCGTCGGGGTTGCCGTAGCTGTCGCCGTCGCTGTCGGCGTACCAGGTCACGGCGTCGGTGGCATCGTCCTCGTCGGTGGCGCCGTCGCAGTCGTTGTCGCGCGTGTCGCAGAGTTCCACCGCGCCGGGGTTCACCAGGATGGAGCCGTCGTCGCAGTCGCCGCCCTGCTCGGCGTAGCCGGTGGGCACGGCGCAGGCGGCGTCGGTCACGCTGTCGTCGCCGTAGCCGTCACCGTCGAGGTCGACGAAGTAGGTGGTCTCGACGCCCTCGTCCACCGTGCCGTCGCAGTTGTTGTCGACCTCGTCGCACACTTCGCCGTTGCCCGGGTAGGCGCTGGCCGTGGTGTCGTCGCAATCGTTGCCGTTGGTGGCGGTGTCGGGTGGCTGGTCGCAGGACTCGGTGGTGGCCGCGGCGTCGCCGAAGCCGTCGCGGTCGGCGTCGGCGTAGTAGGTGGTCGTCACCCCGTCATCCACCTCCCCGTTGCAGTCGTTGTCGATGTCGTCGCACACCTCCGGGTTGCCAGGGAACGCATCGGCCTCCGCGTCGTCGCAGTCGTCGGCGTTCTCGATGGCGCCCGACGGCGCCTCGCAGGCCTCGGTGGCGGCCTCGGGGTCGCCGTAGCCGTCCCCGTCGGCGTCGGCGTAGAACCTCGAGAGCGTCCCCTCGTCGACGGTGCCGTCGCAGTTGTTGTCGATGTTGTCACAGATCTCCTCGGCCACCGGGGACACCAGGTCGTTGCCGTCGTCGCAGTCGCCCTCGTCGACGGTGTAGCCGTCGCCGTCCGCGTCCGACTCGGCGGCGGTGTCACCCCCGTCCTTGGCGGTGTCGACGGGTTCGGTCTGGGTGCAGGCGAGGGCGAGGAGCAGGGGAATCATCGCAGGATTGTACGACACTTTGGCGAGGGGAGGCGACCGCCGTCCGCCGCGTCGTCAGGCATTCCGCTCGTCCCCCACAAAGTCCTTGCACGTCGCCGGGCAACAGGTGTATACGCCGCTCCCCAAAATCCCGGGAGTACCACATGCGCGCGTTCTACCTTCCCTTCACCCTCCTCGTCACGGGCTGCCTCGTCGAGCCCGTCGGCAACACCCTCTACGTCGTGGGTGAAAAGTCAGAGGTCGATGACGAGGCGGCGATGCGCGGCAGCAGTAGCTTCACCACCATCCAGGACGCCATCGACGCCGCCACCTCCGGCGACACGATCAGCGTGGCGGCCGGCACCTACAGCGAGCTGAGCCTCAGCAAGACGCAGAAAGAGCTCATC
>CAYHRZ010000843.1:0-1683 GCA_964359125.1 uncultured Klebsiella sp.
GCACGGTCATGTCGCGACCGGGGTGGTCGAGCAACACCGCCGCCCCCGGGTGCGTGCCCGCGCTCAGGTTGAGTCCGTCCATGGCAGGAAGTCCGGCCCAGAGAGCGCTGTTCTCGGCCACGTCCGGGAGTAGTCGTGTAAGTGGGTGTCGCGACCCAGCGCTGGTGAGGCGCGGGGAGAAGGCGCCGGGGTCGGCCGCCTCGCCGCTCACGCCGAGCTGCACCGGCAATACCTCGCCCACGGCCGTGCCCGCGTAGCGGCCAAGGTCGAAGCTGCGGTCCCCGCCGACCATGGCCAGCGCGCCGCCCCCTTGCACGTAGGCGCCGAGGTTGTCGAGCAAGTCCTTCGCGTCGTGCTCGAAGTAGGGGGCGTAGTCGAAGTTCTGGAGGATGACGAGGTCGAAGGTGGACAGGTCGTCGGCGAAGAGGCGACGGTAGGGGAACTCGATCAGCGAGAGTTCGTCGCTGCGGTAGCCGGCGCCGAAGTCGTCCTGGGTGCGGAGGATGAAGAAGGAGACGAGGTCCACCCCCGGGTCCTCCTTCAGGAACAGCCTGAGGAACTTCTGGTCCATCGAGGGTGACCCGCACACTTGCAACACCCGGACTCGGTCACGCACCACCCGGATGGCGCGCGACATCGAGTTGTTGCTGGGCACGGCGTCGCCCTCGGGGACAGCCACGCTCGCCTCGTAGATGTACCGCCCGGGCGTGTCGGGGTTGAGGGTGAAGGTCACCTGCCCCTGCCCCTGGGCGTCGAGCCGGGCCGACTTCGTGCCCGCCGGCTGGCCGTTGCGGGTGAGGGTGACCACCACGCCCTGCAACGAGAGGCCGGTGGCCGCTACCCGCACCGTCACCGAGAACGGCGCCCGCAGGAAGGCGAAGGAGCCGGCCTGGAGGTCGGTGACCGCCAGGTCCGGGACGCTCACCTCGCGGCCCACCTGGTAGACGGTGAGCGGGCCGGGCAAGGGGGGCAAGAGCGAAGTGTCGATGGCGCCGTCGCGCACGAGGCCGCCGCGGTCGATGCCGTCGGTCACCAGCACCACCCCGGCGAGCCGCTCGCCGGCGTAGCGACGGGACAGCGCCTGCAAGACGGCCGGGAAATTCGTGGCGCCGAGGTTGGCCCCGGTGGGCAGGCCCGGTCGCAGGTCGCCGCCGAAGTGGAAGGTCTCGGCGCCGCCCAGGCCCTGCGCGATCCGGTTGGCCGTGGCGAGGCGGTCGCCCCCCTCGGGCTCCTCCACCCCCATCGACCGCGAGGCGTCGACGAGCACGACCAGGCGACCCTCCTCGTCGCGCTCGCCCTCCACCACCCACACCGGGCGGGCGGCCACGACGACCAGCACGCCCAGCGCCAAGGCCAGGGCGACCAACTCGGGCACGCGCGCCCGCGACAGCGGCCCCGGCCGGGTGGCCAGGAGCCAGGCCGCCGCAGAGGCCACCGACACCACGGCGACGACGGCGCCCGGCGCCGTCCACACCAGCGTGCCCACCCAGTCGCCGCCGAGCAGCCAGGTCATTCGAGCCGCCCCTGGTCCATCAGCGCGCGGACGTGGGCCTGGTCGTGCTTGTAGTTGCTCGTGAGGGCGTACATCACGATGTTGATGGCCAGCTTCACGGCCTCCCGGCGCTGCGCCTCGCCGCCGGGCACGCAGGCGTGGGCGTCGAGGCCGTCGGCCCGCCGCTCCAG
>CAYHRZ010000844.1:0-1680 GCA_964359125.1 uncultured Klebsiella sp.
GGGCCCCCGTGTTCCCGCGCCGGCTCCTCCGCCACGAGGGCGACGACGCGGGGGCCATGGGGGTGGGGCGCGTCGTGGCCCAGGGGGGGGGGGCCCCGGCGCTGCCCACCTGGACCGACGCCGCGGAGCACGGTGGAACCGCGGCCGAGGCGGCGCTCGGCCGGGCCGACTCCGGCCCGGCCCGCCGCGTGCTCTTCGTGCTCGACGCGCTGGACGAGGGCGAGGGCGTGATCTCCATCGCCAGTGGCGTCGGCACCGCGCTGCGGATCGCGCTGGGCAAGGTGGACGGGTGCGCGCCGGGCGGCCTCGCGGCGATGGAGGAACGGCAGCGTGCCGACGCCGCCGAGAAGCTGCTCGGCGTCGCGTTGGGCGTCGTGCTCTGCTTCCCCGGCCCACCGGCGGCCCGGGTGGCCGCCCTGGACGCGCTGCCGGCCGGCCGCGCCCTGCTCGGCTGGATGGCGATGGCGGAGATCCTGCTGCCGTTCGCCGACGACGTGGTGACCGGGAAGGTCGTGGCCCAACTCCAGGACCGGCGCTCGCGGGCGCTCGCGCAGTTCTCGGCCGCGGTGTCTGCGGCCGAGGTGGCGGCCGCCGACGCCCAGTGGGACGCGTTGCTGGCCGCCCTCGTCGCCCGCGCCGAGGCCCGCGCCCGCCTGCCCTTCGACGCCGCCCGCCTCGTGGCCGAGTACCTCCCGAGCGTGTTTGGCGTGGCCGACGCCGCGGGCGCCGTGGCGGCCGGGGCCTTCGACGCGCTGCCGGTGTACCGCCTGCTCGCCACCCGCCTGGTGGCGGAGGTCGCGCTGGCTGGGGAGTTCGCCGGGCTCCACGTGGTGTCCGACACTGCCGTGCCAACGGGCACCGGCCCCCTCCCGGCTTCGCCACCCTCCCCCGCGGGCGGGGGAGGGCAGGGGTTGGGCGCCACCCCCGAGAGCGAGGGAGGGCCAGGGTTGCCCGCGGAGCCCGACACCTTCGACCTGGAGCGCTTGCCGCCGGTGCCGCCGCCCGACGTCACCCTCCCCGGCGCCGAGCCCGCCCCCGCCGACGACGACCACGTCGCCCTGCTGGCGCCCGCTCACACCGAGTTCGCGGACGAGGTGGAGCCAGACACCGGCCCCCTCCCGGCTTCGCCCCCCTCCCCCGCGGGCGGGGCAACACCCGGGGAGGGTTCCCCCCTTCCTCCCCTCTCCCGCTTGCGGGAGAGGGTGCCCGAAGGGCGGGAGAGGGCAGCGGTCCGGTCGCACGAGGCGCGCGAACACCCTGCACCGGGATCCACCCCGGCACCACCCCCGCTGCCCCCGGATCTGCCGGCACGCGCGGGGCCTGCAGTGCCCTCGCCCGCCCGCCCCGAACCACCGCCGGTTCCCGCGGCCCGCGTGGAGCCCCCTCCGGCCCCGCCGGCCCGCGAGCGGGTGCGGGTGCCCGCGCCGAGGGACCAGGCGCCCGAGCGCGCCGGCGATGCCGCCCCCTCGTCGGGCCGCTCGCTCCGCCTGCTCGGGCTCTCGGTGGGCGCGCTGGTGGCGCTGGGTGCGCTGTGCCTGCTCGGGAGCGTGGTCGCCGGGGGGGCCTGGTGGTGGTACGCCCGCGGCGGCGTTCCCGCCGTGGTCGCGGCACCCGCGCCCGCCGCCCCCGTGCCGGCTCCAGCCCCCGCGCCGGCCCCGGCCTACCAGCCCGCGCCGGCCC
>CAYHRZ010000845.1:0-1677 GCA_964359125.1 uncultured Klebsiella sp.
CCGTGGGTTGCGCGCAGGCGGCCTCGGCCACGCCGGCGTCGCCGTGACCGTCGCCGTCGACGTCGATCCACCAGGTGGGCGCCACGCCCTCGTCGACCATGGCATCGCAGTCGTTGTCGGCCTCGTCGCACACCTCGTCGGCGCCGGGGTAGGCGCTACTGTTGGTGTCGTCGCAGTCGTCGCCGCTGCCGGCGTAGCCGGTGGGCTGCGCGCAGGCGCGCACACTGGCGCCGGGGTCGCCGTGACTGTCGTTGTCGGCGTCGGCGTAGTACGTGTCGGATACGCCCTCGTCGACTTGACCGTCGCAGTTGTCGTCGACGTCGTTGCACACCTCGGGCGCGCTCGGGTACACGGCGGCGTCGGTGTCGTCGCAGTCGTTGCCGTTCTCCACGAAGCCGGCCGAGGTGGCGCAGGCCTCGGTGCTCTCCTCGTCGTTGCCGAAGCCGTCGCCGTCGTGGTCGGCGTACACCACCTTGGTCACTCCCTCGTCCACGTCCCCGTCGCAGTCGTCGTCGCGACCGTTGCACAGCTCGATCTCGGCGGGCGACACGGTGGTGTCGTTGTCGTCGCAGTCGCCCTCTTCCTCCGTGTAGCCGTCGCCATCGACGTCGTTCTCGGTGCCGCCGTCGGAGCCCTTGTCGCCGTCCTCCACGGTGGCGGGGCCGTCGCAAGCGAGGAGGAAGAACAGGGGGAGTAGGCGCATGGTGCGAGGATTATACCGGCCGGGCGGCTGGTGGGATCACTCGTCGACCTCGCCGTCGCAGTCGTTGTCGACCCCGTCGGCCACTTCCTCGGCGCCGGGGCTCACGCTGGCGTCGGTGTCGTCGCAGTCGCCGCCCTCCGAGGCGGTGTTGTCGGCGGGGTAGTCGTCGAAGGGCTCGGCGGCGGGGTCGGTGGTGCAGTAGTTGGTCGACGTCTCCCCGCCGTAGCCGTCCTCGTCCTCGTCGAGGTAGTAGGTGACCAGGCCCGACCCGCTGGCCAGCTCCCACTCGTCGGTGTTGCCGTCGCAGTCGTTGTCGATGCCGTCGCCGCAGTCTTCTTGCGACGGTGCCCCTGCCGACGGGTCGCCGTCGTCGCAGTCGTCGCAGGTTTCCGGGTAGCCCAGGGTGGGGTCGTCCTCGCAGCGGTAGGCCGCGATGTCGACGTCGCTGCCGAAGCCGTCGCCGTCGTTGTCGGCGCAGTAGCTGTAGGTGGCGTTGGCGAGGTCGCCCCCGTCGGCGGTGCCGGTCTCGTCGGTGACGCCGTCGCAGTTGTCGTCGACGCCGTTGTCGCACCACTCGGCGGCGTCGTAGTTGACAGAGGGGTCGGTGTCGTCGCAGTCGCTGTTGTCCGCCACGTAGCTGCTGGGGGCGTCGCAATCGACCGAGGTGACGCCCGGGTCGCCGAAGCCGTCGCCGTCGGCGTCGAGGTACCAGGTGCTCGCCCCGCTGGCGTCGTTGTCGACCTCGCCGTCGCAGTCCTCGTCGGTGCCGTCGCAGGACTCCGTGGCCCCGGGGTACACGCTGGCGCTGGTGTCGTCGCAGTCGCCGTGGTCGGCCACGCTGCCGTCGGGCGGGTGGCAGGCGACGGTGTCCTGGCGGGGGTCGCCGAAGCCGTCGCCGTCGTCGTCGGCGTACCAGGTGGGGGCACCGGCGGTGTTCTCGTCCACCTCGCCGTCGCAGTCGTTGTCGGCCCCGT
>CAYHRZ010000846.1:0-1674 GCA_964359125.1 uncultured Klebsiella sp.
CTGACTCGGGGGCGGCCTGCGCCTCGTCGCGGTCGCCGAGGGCCAACTCGGTCCACAGGGTCTTGAAGTTGTACCGCAGGAGTCGCTTGCGAAGCTCCTCGACGTCGGGCTCCCGCAGGCGCAGGTCTTGCAGGTCGATCGACACGTCGATGTGGGTGTCGATCTGCACCAGTTGCCGGGCCAGGCGTGCCCGGTCGGCGTTGTCCCGCACCGCCTCGCCGGTCTTGCCACCGATCTCCTTCCACGCCGCGAGCACGCCGTCCAGGGAGTGATACTTCTCGATGTACTGCGCGGCCTTCTTCGGGCCTACACCCGGCACTCCGGGCACGTTGTCGGAGGTGTCGCCCATCAGCGAGAGCAGGTCCACCACCCGCTCTGGCGGCACCCCCCAGCGCTCGATGACACCGGCGCGGTCGATGGCGATGTTCTTCCCGACGTCGAGCACCTGCACGTTGTCGTTCACCAGTTGGCAGAAGTCCTTGTCGCCACTGACGATCTGCACCATCATGTCGCCCTTGCCGTGGGCCACCGCGAGGGTGCCGATGATGTCGTCGGCCTCCACCCCCTGCTTCTCCAGCACCGCGAAGCCGAAGGCCTTGCACAAGGGCTCGAACTCGTCCCACTGCTGCCGCAGGTCGTCGGCCATGTCGGGGCGGGTTCCCTTGTACTCGGGCCACAGCGCGAGGCGCGCGTCGGCGCCCTTGTCGAACACGCAGGCCAGGTAGTCGGGGCGAAGCTCCCGCATCAGCGCTTTCATGATGCGAGTGAAGCCAAACAGCGCCCGGGTGGGGAAACCATCGGGCGCGCGCATGTCGGTTTGAATCCCGTAGTAGGCGCGGAAGATCTGGTTGGGCGTGTCGACGAGGAGGAGCTTGGGCACGGGGCACCCCAGAGGTGGCTTGCAGGCGGAGAGCGGCGCGGAGTAACCGGCCAGCGTGCCCACCCCCTTGCTGCGCCTCGGACCCCCGGCCCTCGTGGACTGGTGCGAGCCGAACTTCGTGGTTTCACCGTGGATAGCGGAGTGGTGGAACACCTGGTCGAGCGTGGCGATGGTGCCCATCGCCGTGGTGGGCTTCTGGTCGCTGCTCCGTGACGGCCGCCGCTACTGGGTGGCGATGCTGGGTCTCGCCGCCATCGGCACCGGGTCGGCGCTGTTCCACGGCACCCTCCTGCGGTTCGCGCAGGCGGCCGACGAACTGCCGATGCTGGGCGTGGGCCTGGCCTGCGTGTGGGCGCTGGTGCGCGACGCCTCGCCCGCGTGGGTGGGGGACCGGCTGGCCCACGTCCTGGGCCTCTTCGGCGCGGGCTTCGTGGTGGCCTACGCCACGGTGCCGTGGGCCTTCGCGTTGTTCGTGGGGGTCTACGGGGTGATGATCGCGTGGGTGGCCTTGCAGACGGCGCGGCTCACGTGGCTGGCGCCATCGTCGCCCGAGATGAAGCGGTCCGCGCTCGCCATGCTCCTCAGCTTCGGCACCGCGTTCTTCGTCTTCTGGCTGGGCGAGCACGTGTACCTGCCCTGCGACCACCCGCTCCAAGCGCTGCAACCGCACAGCTACTGGCACGTCCTCGGCGCGCTGGGAACCGTGGCCTGGTGGCGGTGGGAGCGAGCCAGCCGGGGGTGCGGGCGAGGCACGTGGTGGGCGGTTAGCCGGCGGCCATGCCGATCAACCTCTT
>CAYHRZ010000847.1:0-1658 GCA_964359125.1 uncultured Klebsiella sp.
GTGGTGGGTCGGGGAGGGGGCGTGGGTTAGCGGGGAACTGCGGGGGGAGGGGTGCCGCGGCGCGGGCTGGGGTGGGGCGGCGCTGGTGCACGGCCCGTCGGGGGCGTGGCGGTGGACGGGCGACGGCGGGTTCGACGCGGTCGCGACCGCGCCGGTGTGGACGGCCTCGGTGTCGCCAGCGGCGGCGATTGTGCTGGACGACGAGGTCTGGACCTGGGAAGGTGGCGAGTGGGCGTCCGTGGGGCTTCCCGCCGACATCGCAGTCACGGCGGCGGCCAGTGACGGCCAGCGCGTGTACCTCGGTGACGACGAGGGCGCGGTATGGGGGCTGGAGGCCGGGCACTGGCGGGGCTGCGGGGCGGTGCCCGCGCCCTACCGCGTCGCGCAACTGGCGCTCGACGGCGATGCCGTGTACGCCCTCACCGACGAGGGGTCGCTCTTCCGCAGTCACGACGGCTGCGCGTCCTGGACCGCGAGGCTCACGCCCACCACCGTGCTCTGGGGGATCGCGGGCGGGCCCACCGGCGCCGGCGACGGCGCGGTCAGCCTGGTGGCGCGGGGACTCGAGGTGGCCTGGGCCGGGTGGAACGGCGTGTGGCTCAGCGACGACGGAGGCGCCTCGTGGCGCTCGCCCGCCGTCCTCGGCGCCGACTACACCCGGGGCGTGGCCGTGGCCGGGCGCGGGGGTGCGCTGCCGCGGCTGGTATTGGGCCCCTACACCGGTGGGCCGATGGTGAGCGACGACGGCGCCCGCACGTGGTCGTCGCCCCTCGCGGGTGTGGAGCGCGACAACGTCCAGGTGCTGTCGATCGACGCCGCCAGTCCGGACCTGGTGTACGGGATCATCGGGCACGCCGGCACCCTGTCTCGCGATGGTGGCGCGCGGTGGGAGCCGGTTCCCGACGGTCGCGACTGGGAATACGTTGTCGCCGACCCGGGGCAGGGGGGGCACGCCTGGGCTTCCGGGCGGGGGATCGCCGCGCGCTCGCTCGACGGCGGCAACAGCTGGGCTCGCTTGCCGCAGTTGGAGACGATGATGGGGGGCGGGACGGTGAGGGATTTTCTCCGGTTGGCGGACCGGCGCGTGTGCGTCGTCGTGGACGACTCGGCGCGGGTGCTCTGCGCCGAGGATGGCTTCGGGGCTTGGACGGTGGCCTTCGACCCGGGCGGCGGGTCGGCGGGCGGCCTGGTCCGCTATGCCGAGGGCGACGACGCCGGGCTCCTTGCCTTTGCCGACGGCGAGTTGTTCCGGTCGAACGGCCGGCCCGAGGAGCTCGTGTCGATGCTGTCCCTCGACGCCGACGCCTTCCGTCAACTCGCGGCGGGCACCGACGGCTCCTCGTGGGCGGCAACCCTCGGCGGGCGGCTCCTCCGGAGTCTCGACGGGGGCACGACCTGGTCGGACCTCGACCTCCTGCTCCCGGCGCCGGTGTGGGGCCTGTCGCCGCTGCCCGCGTTCGGCCTCCGCCAGGCCCGGGTGGGGGCCACGCTCGACGGCGTGTACCTGGTCGGCGACGCGCTCGCCGATCGGCCGACGCTGGAACGGCTCGCCGTCCCCTCACGGGTCGACGCCCGGTCGGGGCTCCTGGAGCATGCCGCCTGCGCCGCCTCGGAGCCCTGGGCGGGCGCGGTGGAGGGGCCGGCGCGGCGTATCGGGC
>CAYHRZ010000848.1:0-1654 GCA_964359125.1 uncultured Klebsiella sp.
GGTGGATAGAACCGAGAGCTTCACCTTGCCTCGTAGGAGAAAGAACAAGGAATCCCCACTGCGTCAAAAGTCGGTTGCCGCCCGCAAGTTGCTGATTCGTCATGCCTTAGTCAAGGGCGCGACCCGGGCCCAGAGTCGTCATTGTTTCATCAGCGACGGCTCACGGGGTCGCGCCTGGGTGAGACGACCCGGTCCCGTTCGTGGTGGCGACGCCTGACGGTGGCTGCCACCATACTTATCGAAGGCCCGAAATCCGGTCTGGTTTCTTCATGCTGGCACCCGTGTTCTCTGCACGCCACCGCACCGGAGACCTCCCGCGACCGACGGGGGGAAGAGGGCGAAAGGTGGAACAATGACGACCTATGTGATACACTCAGTCGTCATTGTTCCAGGAGGCTCACGTGCCCACCCTCGCTCCGGCCCCGCCGGCCCTCCAGGCGCTCTTCCGACGCACGCCGGTCGTGGACCTCGACGCGCTGCGCCGGGCCTTGGGGACCTCGTCGCGCACGACCGTGTTTCGGGCGCTCCGCGCCGTGGGGTCTTTCACGAGTTTCAGCCACACGGGTCGCTACTACACGCTGACGCGGATTCCCCGCTTCGACCCGCGTGGACTCTGGTGGTACCACGACATCGGGTTCTCGACCCACGGCACGTTGCGACGGACGCTGGTGCAGCTGGTCGAGGGCTCGCCGGCCGGACAGACGCACGACGCGCTCCGCGCGGTGGTGCGGTTGCGCGTCCACGACACGCTCCGGCTGCTCGTGCAGGCGGGCGCGATCGTGCGAGATCCGTGGCCGGACGCGTCCGTGTATCTCAGCGCCAGTCCCGACGTGGCGGCGGCGCAACGACGCGAACGGCAGCAGGCGGACGTGTCGGCGCCCGTGGCCCTCGACCTCGCCCAGCTGATCGACGTGCTCGTCGACGTCATTCGCCACCCCCAGGACGACGTGGCCGCGGTCGCGCGGCGACTGCGGGCTGCAGGGCACGCCGTGCCGACCGAGCAGGTCGAGGCGGTCTTCGCCCGCTACGACCTAAAAAAAAAGGCGCGCTCGCCCTCACGACGCTCGCGGCGGTGAGAGCGCACGCCGCCTCGTTGCACGAGGCCTGTCAGCGGCGCGTGCACACGCTCGGGGACCGGCTCGTCACGCTCGATGAGGCGGCCGAGGTCTGCCCGACGTGTGGCGTCCGGATGCACGTGCAGAAGACGCGCCGCCGGACCGGCGTGACGCTGGCCCACGGGACGTTTCACCTGCAGGAAACCGTTGACGTCTGCCCGTCCGGGTGCCGCCAGGCCGGCCGACCCGTGACCCACCGCTCGGCGGCGCTCGCGGCGATCCTGCCGCCGGGCAGCGTCGTCGGCTACGACGTCATGGTCGCGGTCGGGCTCGCCCGCTTCGTGCAATACCAACAGCGCGACGAGATTCGCGCGACGCTGGTCCGCGAGCACGGCGTCGTGCTGTCGACCGGAGAAATCAGCCGGCTGGCGCACCGGTTTCTCGCCTATGTCCTGGCGCTGCATCACGCCTCCGCCCCGGCGCTCCGGGCGGCGCTCACGGCCGATGGCGGCTGGCCGTTGCATCTCGACGCGACCGGCGAAGACGGGCGCGGCACGTTGGTGGTGGCCTACGCGGGGTGGCGGCGCTGGGTCCTGGGC
>CAYHRZ010000849.1:0-1614 GCA_964359125.1 uncultured Klebsiella sp.
ACAGCGACTGTGACGACACCGAGAACGCCGTCAACCCGGCGGCGACCGAGACCTGCGACAGCGTCGACAACGACTGCGACGGCCTCGTCGACGACGACGACACGTCCGTCTCGGGTACGACCACCTCCTACTTCGACGGCGACGCCGACGGCTACGGCGACAGCAGCAGCACGACGGACAGTTGCGTGATGCCGGCCGACCACGTGACCAACAGCACCGACTGCGACGACGGCGAGGCGGGCGTCAACCCCGCCGCCACCGAGGTCTGCAACAGCATCGACGACGACTGCGACGGGCTGGTCGACGACGACGACAGCTCCGTCTCCGGGCGGTCGACGTACTACGACGACGGCGACGGTGACGGCTACGGTGACGGTAGCTCCAGCACCGCGGCGTGCAGCGCCCCCGCGGGAACCGTCACCGACAGCACCGACTGTGACGACACCGACGCCACGGTGTACCCCGGGGCCACCGAACTCTACGACGGCATCGACAACGACTGCGACGGCACCATCGACGACGGCGCCTACGGCGTCGACTGCGCCGACATTCTCGCGGCCTACCCCTCGTCGAGCAATGGCACCTACACCATCGACCCGGACGGCAGCGGGGGGACCGCTGCGTTCTCGGTGCTCTGTGAGATGGCGATCGACGGCGGAGGCTGGACGCAGTCCATCCAGGACTACCTCGACCACCTCTCCACCAGCGACACGCGGTACTACCTCTACACCGAGACCGACGGGGGCACGGGTTGGTACATGTCGCCGGCCACCTCGCTGGTGTGGTCCTGGTCGAGCTACCAGCCGCTCAACGGCTACTACAGCTACGCCACCAGTGGCAGCACGGCGAGCGGCAGCTTCTACTGCACGCACGGCGAGTCGGGCGACTGGGGCGTGGGCTGCAGCAACGGGGGCGGCGCCCAGTACAAGGTCCTGCCGATTTACTACTCCACGGCGTCGTCGGCGCTCTCGATGATCTGCCAGGACCGGCCCGATGCCTTCTCCGCCGGAGCCTGCCAGGCCAACGCGCGGATCTGGTCGAGGGAGGACTAGCGCCTCGCCCGCCCAGGGTGGCGTGGCCGCGCGATTTGTCGCGCCCAGTAGGTGCCCGCTGGCACCGGTTATGGCTGGAGCCCGATGTTGCTGTCCCTCCTCGCCGTCCCCGCCCTCGCCGGCCTCCCGGCCGGCTTCGTGCTGGTCGACGTTTCCGGCATGACCGACGAGTGCTGCGAGCAGCAGGTGGCTACCCGGCTGGAGGGCGTGCCGGGGGTGTCGGCGGCGGCGAGCAGCGCGGCGAGCAAGCAGGCGTGTTTGTCCACCACCAGCGCCGTGGAGCCCGCGGCGCTGTCGGCGGCCTTGTCCGGCAGCGAGTACACGCTCACCGGCGCAGCCTCGATCACCGCCTGTCCGCCGGGCCTGGTGCCCGCCAAGAAAGACGCCTGGGACGGGGCCACGGGCCTCGACGTGGTGATCGTCTCGCACGGCGAGGCGGTGGACCTCGCCACGGTCGCCGCGCCGGGCAAGTTCACCGTCTACGACTTCGGCGCGCACTGGTGCCAGCCGTGCTTCACCACGGCGGACCGCCTGAAAGCCTACATGGGCGCCAACGCCGACG
>CAYHRZ010000850.1:0-1602 GCA_964359125.1 uncultured Klebsiella sp.
AGCGTCGCGGGTGAGGCCCGGTGAGTGGCTGGTGGACCGCCGCTTCGGGCAGTGGACGGTCGAGGCCTTCCTGGCCCAGGGCGGCATGGCCGCGGTGTGGCGCGTCCGGAACCAGCGCTCCGGCGAGTTGGGCGCCCTCAAGGTTCCATTGAGTCGCGACACTGATTTGCTTATGCGCGCGGCCCGCGAAGGCCGGATCCAGTCGGCATTGTCCCACCCCAACGTCGTGCGGTGTGTCGACATCGTAGACGCCGACGGGCGTCCCGGCGTGGTGCTGGAACTGGTGGAAGGGGGCGCCACGCTGGAGTCGGTCCTGGCCGCCGGTGCCCTCGCCGAGGCCGAAGCCGAGCGACTGTTCCTAGGGTTGCTCGACGGCGTGGAAGCGGCCCACGCCGCGGGCTTCGTGCACCGCGACATCAAGCCGGCCAACGTGTTGTTGTCCCCCGGCGACGGGGGCTGGGTGCCAAAGCTCGCCGACTTCGGCCTCGGCCGCCCTGTCCACGAGCGTGCCGCGGAGAAACTCACCCGCCAGGGCTACATGCTCGGCAGCGCCGCCTACATGGCGCCCGAGCAGGCCCGCGACGCCGCCAGCGTCGACGCGCGGGCCGACCTCTGGTCGCTGGGCTGCGTGCTCTACGAACTACTCTCTGGTACACCGGCTTTCCCGGGCGAGCGCGTGGAGACGGTGCTGGTGGACGTGGCCGCCGGGCGCTTCCGCCCGCTCGACGGCGCCCGGCCCGGGATCGAAGGCCGCTGGGTGGTGGCGGTCGACGCCTGCCTGCTGGTCGACCCTGACACCCGCGTCGGCGACGTCGCGACGCTGCGGCGCATCATCCAGCGCCAGGAGCGCTGGGTGAGCGCGGGCGGCGGCGCCCGGGGCCGCACGGTTCCCGGCGTGGCCGCCTCCACCGGGGCCCACCGCCCGCGCCAGGAGGTGGTCGTCGCGGCGGGCGAGACCTTCCCGCCGTCGAAGATCGAACCGGCCCCGAGGCGGCGCTGGCCGCTGCTCGCGCTGGGGCTCGGGGCCATCGTGCTCGCGGCTCTAGCGGCGTACTTCGCCAGCTAAACGGGAGGCCCCCTCCGGGCCGTTGGCGCCGCCAGCGGCCCCGGCATACAGCGGCAACAGGCGCGACCGCGCCATCCCCTCTTCCACCCCTCACCACCACACGGGACGCCGTCGAACGGCACGCCGCCAGGGCCGCCCCCACGGGCAGGCACGGCGGGCACCCGCGGAACCAACACGGTGACTCGCCTCCCGCCCCCTCCCCGCACCCTACCCCGCGCGCACGAAGCGCCGGGCCACGGTCCGGGGCGTGGGCGGCCCCAGGGGCGCGCCGCACCGGATGTTTCGCAGCCACTCGACGGGGCGCCCGAAGGGAGCCCTGCTTGTCTACCGAGATCCTCGTCAATGTCACCGGCCGCGAAACACGCGTCGCCCTCATGGAACACGGCCAGCTCGCCGAGCTGCTCGTGGACCGGGGCGTGGACCGCGGCTACGTAGGCAACGTCTACCTCGGCCGGGTCGTCCGCGTACTGCCGGGCATGCAGGCGGCGTTTGTCGATATCGGCCTCGACCGGGCGGCGTTCCTCTACGTCGGCGAC
>CAYHRZ010000851.1:0-1572 GCA_964359125.1 uncultured Klebsiella sp.
GGGTGCCGCCGCCCACCTCGCCGCCCGGGCAGCCGAACGCCAGGTCGTCCCGGCCGTCGCCGTCGGTGTCGCCCAGGCCCCCGTCGTTCCCGCAACCGTCGTCGGCCTCGCCGTAGAAGATCGCGTCGTAGTCCCCGGAAGCCAGGTCGTAGGTGCCGGCGAGGGGGCCGTAGAGGAGGTAAACCGCCCCGGAGAGCGTGCCGCCCGCGCTCGCGAAGGGGCTGCCCACCACGAGGTCCACCTCCCCGTCGCCGTCTATGTCGCCGGTGTCGAAGAGGTTCGCGCCCAGCGTGTCGCCCGCGCCCGCCCCGGTCACCAGGACCGTCGCGTCGGTGATGCTGGTGTCGTTCGTGCTGTCCTCGAAGAGCGCGACCGCGCCGGTCGACGCGCCGGCCGCGCCGTCGTAGCCGGGGACAGCGGCGAGGACGTCGGCGTAGCCATCGCCACCGATGTCGCCCGCGTAGAGCAGGACCGATCCCAGCTGGTCGTCCGCGTTGGGCGAGGTGATCTTGCTCGTGGCCACCGAGCTGACCACGGAGGACAGGGTCGTCTGGGGACCATTCACCAGGTACACCGCGCCCGCGGCGGAGGCGCCGTCGTCGTCGCCGGGCGCGCCCAGCCAGATGTCGTCGTAGCCGTCGCCGTCGACGTCCGCGCCGTTCCCGCCAGCCATCCCGTGCCCGAGGTAGTCGCTGTTGCTCTCGCCCGAGAACGTGGAGCTGGTGAGACCGTTGAAGTCCACCCCCACGGTGCCCTTGCTGGAGCTGGCGGTCACGTTGGCGTAGAGCAGGGCGTTCGCCGTGTACGCCGTGTCGAAACGGCCTCCAGAGGCCACGCCACGGTGGATGACACTCGACGAGCTGTAGGTGAAGCTCTCGTCGTCGTCGGAGGTGACGGTCTGCGCGCCGGAGAGCAACGGCCCTTCCAGGAGCGCCATGTACCGGGTCGACGACGAGACGCCGTAGTACATGATGACGAGCTCGTCGTCCCCGTCGTCGTCGTAGTCCTCAATCGGCCACACGTAGTAGCCGACGAGGCTACTCGTCGCGTGGGAGGTGCGCTGCGCCCACATCTCGGTCTCCGCGGCCACGTCGCCCGAGGTGATGGCGCCGGGGAAGTAGAACACCGAGCCACGGTCGTAGTAGGTCACGTCGTCGCCCAGCGCGCTGGCAGCCACGTCGTCGAGACCGTCGCCGTCCAAGTCGAAGCCGGTCGCCACCGACCAGCCGAGCTGGTCGTCGGCGGTGTCGGCGTAGATCACCGTGTTGCCGTCGGTGTCGTCGTAGTCGCCGGCGAACACGCAGGCCGCGTCGCTGCCGTCGCAGTCCTGGTCGGTGCCGTCCTCACACACGTCGCGGGCCCCGGGGCTGACGTCGCCGTCGGCGTCGTCACAGTCGGTGGCCAGCTCGGCGTACCCCGTGGGCTCGTCGCAGGCGGCGGTGGTGCCGGTGCTGACGCCGTAACCGTCGAGGTCGGCGTCGACGTACCAGGTCGTGGTTCCCGTCACGCTGCTGTCGTCGTCGTCGGCCGCGCCGTCGCAGTCCTCGTCGGTGTCGGCGGCGTCGCACACCT
>CAYHRZ010000852.1:0-1571 GCA_964359125.1 uncultured Klebsiella sp.
GGCCACCCCCGAGGTGTGCAACGGCGTCGACGACGACTGCGACGGGGCGGTCGACACCGACGCCACCGACATGAGCACTTGGTACGCCGACGCAGACGGCGACAGCTACGGCAACGCGGCGGTGTCGACCACCAGTTGCGACGAGCCCGTCGGCTACGTGGCCGACAGCACCGACTGCGACGACACCGACGCCGCCGTCAACCCTGGTGAATCGGAAGTGTCCTACGACGCGCTGGACAACGACTGCGATGGCCGGTCCGACAACATGCTGGCTGCCGACGAGTCGGCGTGGACGGTGGACGGCACCACCTCGTCACATGCCATCGGCAACCTCGGCACGACGGTCCGCCCCGACATGAACGGCGACGGCGACGACGAGCTGTTCATCGCCGCCACCGGCGACGACAGCGGTGCCACCAACGCCGGCGCGATCGCCGTCCACGACAGTGGCACGCGCGGCACCGGCGTCAACCTCTCCGCTGGCTGGCTGCTGCTCACCGGCGAGTCCAGCGGCGACGCGGCGGGCAGCGCGGCTACCTGGCTCGGCGACGTCGACGGCGACGGCCGCGAGGAGATGGCGGTGGGCGCCTACCTGAGCGACCGCGAAGACGACGACGGTGGGGTCGTCTACGTCCTGGACCTGTACACGGGCAGCAGCGCACTCTCGGGTACCAACGGCTTGAACACGGTCCGCGAGGGGCGGGTGGAGGGGGAGAGCGAGGACGGCTACTTCGGCTACTCGCTTGCCAGCGGCGACCTCGACGGCGACGGCGAAACCGACCTGGTGGTCGGCGCTCCGGGCGAGTCCAGCGCGCGCGGCCGGGTGTACGTGTTCGCGCACGACACCGACTACGCCGACGACGACCTGTCCACGGGCGACACGACCTCCCGCCCACGGGGGGTCTCCAACACCGACCACCTCGGCTACTCGGTCCTCGTGGCGGACTGGGACGCCGACGGCGTGGACGAGCTGGTCGCCTGCGCCCCCGACTCGGATCCCAGCAGCCGCAGCGCCGCCGGCACCTGCTACTACCTCCTCGGTGAAGACGCGGTCGACGCCGACGACGACACGATCACGACGTGGGACAGCGCCTCGTTCACCGGCGCGGCTGCGTCGGACCAGCTGGGCTACGGGCCGCTGTCCCTGGCCGCGGGCGACCTCGACGGCGACGGCACGGTGGACCTTGCCCTCGGGGCCCCCGGTTACGACGGCGGTGGCACCGATGGCGGCGGCGTGGCGCTGTGGTCCGGCACCGCATTCAGTGGGACCAATACCTTCGCGGGGGCGGACATGATCGTCGCGGGCGACGGCTCGCTGGGGCGCGCGCTGTCGATCGACGGCGACGTGGACGGCGACGGCGTGGACGACTTGCTGGCCGGCGCGCCGACCGCCGCGTCGAGCACCGGCATCCTGTACCTGGTGCTCGGCGGCAGCCTCTCGGGCACGCTGTCCCTGCCAGGCGACGAGGGCGCGAGCTGGGCGGGATCCAGCGCGGGCGACGCCCTGGGCCAGTCCGGCGGCGGCCTGCTCGACCTCGACAACGACGGCGTGCTCGACCTCGCCGTCGCCG
>CAYHRZ010000853.1:0-1571 GCA_964359125.1 uncultured Klebsiella sp.
CCCGCCGGGTAGCTCGGGGGTTACGCGGGTTTCTGCGCGGTGGGGGGGGGGGGCGCCGCAGGCGGGGGGGGGCCCCCCACGGCCAGGCAGGCCTACACGGGGTTCATTCGCGCACTCCCGGAACTGAGGCAGGCGCTTGGCGAGGGCGCGTCCGTGGCGGACGGGCGCGACCTCTGGCTGGCCGACCGCGGCGCCACCGGCCTCGACGCGCGCCTCGAGCAGTTCGCCATCGACCAGTGGCTGGTGGAGGTGGAGTACGCTGGTCCTGTCGACGAGATGTCGCTCTTGTGGACCAGGGAGGAAGAGGGCACGTCCGGTGGCGACCACGTGCTCGACGACGGCTACGCGGGCATTGTCGAACGGCTCGCCGAGGCGCTGGACATCCGCCTCGAATCGCCGGTGACGGAGATCGTCGTCGGGCCCGACGGCGTCCTGGTCACCACCGGTGGGACACAGTGCCCTGGCAGTCACGTCGTGGTCACGGTCCCGCTCGGCGTGCTCAAGGCGGGCACCATCACCTTTTCCCCACCCCTCCCGGCCCGGAAACAGGCCGCCATCGACGCGCTGCAGATGGGAAACCTGGAGAAGGTCGTCCTCACCTGGGAAGAGCGGTGGTGGCACCCGGGTGGCGGCTGGTTCGTCGATGCCACGGCCTCGGGGCGGTTCCCGATGGTGGTCGATGCCACCGACTGGGCCGGCGCACCGACGCTGGTGCTGCTCTACGGCGGCCGCTACGCGCGGGCGATCCAGTCTGAGCGCTCCGACGCCGCCATCGTGGAGGCCGCGCTCGACGTCGTGAGTTCGCTGTACGCGGAGGTACCCCCGCCGCCGGCTGCGTCGCGGGTGACACACTGGACGACCGACCCCTGGGCCCTTGGCAGCTACTCCTTCCTGCCGGTGGGCTCGTCGCGGACCGACATCGAGGCGCTCGCCGAGCCCGTGGGCGGCCGCTTGCTCTTCGCGGGCGAGGCCACCTACTGGCAGTACTACGAGACGGCGCACGGCGCGATGTTGTCGGGTCTCCGGGAGGCCGAGCGTCTCGGCGTGACGCCGGGCTCAGTGCCGGGACTCGAGGCCTGGTGACCCGTTTCCCGCCGCGCCAGGACGGGAGCCGTCGTCCCGAGGCCGCGAGCGACGCGGAGTCGGGACGATCGAGATCGCCCGACGCTTGACTTCTCTCTCTCTCTGCAATATCGTTGCCGCTCCCAACGGATCACCGAGTGAAACGTGTCCCCCTGTCGCCCATGGTGATCTTCTGCAACGCCGACAGCTACATCGCCTTCCCGGCGTCGCCATGGATGGACGCCAGCGAGGTCGAGATGACACGCCAGACGCTCGAGGCTCGGAACATGCCCGCCTCCAACGCCATGACGGTGACCATCGGCGTGCAGACCTGCGAGGTCCCGAGTGCGGTCGATGGGGCCGTGCCCCTCACCGCGTCACGCACGACCGACGGGCTCACCTTCCCGGTGGCCTTCGCCGACCGGACCGCGACCACCGGCGCCAAGCAACTCGCCCGGCTCGTGTACCTCGCCAAGAATACCACCGCCTCGGACACCACGGTGCGGTTC
>CAYHRZ010000854.1:0-1564 GCA_964359125.1 uncultured Klebsiella sp.
ACCCCGGGCCGTCGCTCCTCGGCTGGGGGTGGGTGAGCGAGCCCCGGGTAGGGCACAACTTCTACGGGAACAACGCGCGAGCCTGACCGTCCTCCGGTTTCGACCTGGCCGAGACCCTGAACCAGAAGCTCAAGTGAACTCTTGCCATGTCAAGAGCCCTTGTAGCACAGTTCCTCGCGGCGCGTAAGGCCCGCCCCGCCCCGGCGGCACCCTACCCGTCGAGGAACCGCTCGACCTTCGCGTTGGCAACGAGGTCCTTGCGCCACGCGGCCACGATCTCGGCCCGCCGCACGAACTCCAGCCGGGCGCGGACCCGGGTGCTGCCCTCGGCGAAGGTCGACGGGTCCGGGGCGGTGCGCGAGGCCACGCGGACGACGTGGCCAAGGCCCTTGATCGACACCGGCAGCGGGAGCACGTCGCCCGCCTTCGCCGTGGCCAGGGCCGCGAACAACTCAGGGCTCGGGCCCAGTTCGGGGATCTCGCTGTCGAGGAGGCTCACCGGTTCCGCTGTCCCGGTGGGGAGGCCCAGCGGCAGGACCAGTTCAGCGGGGAGAGTCCCGCCCGCGGACCAGGCCGCGACCAGCTTCGTGGCGAAGGTGTCGATTGTGCCCTTCACTTGCGACTCCCGGACGAGTCGGAGCGCGATCTCGCGCTCGGCCTCTTCCAACGAGGTGGTCCGGGCCTCGTCGATGGCGTCGACGCGGAGGATCGTGAAGCCCTTGCTCGTCTCTACGACGCCGCTCACGTTGCCCACGCCGGCGGCGTCGGCGGCGGCGCGCAGGGCCGGGTCCAGGGCGTCGGCCGCGACGAGGCCCATGCTGCCGCCGTCGGCCCCGCTGGGGTCGTCGCTCCACTGCCGGGCGAGGTCCTCGAAGGGAACGCCCTTGGCGGCGTCGGCCACGATGCCCTGTGCCCGGGCGCGGGCAAGTTCCACGTCGACCCCCGGGGTTTCCGTGCTCACGACGATGCTGTGGAGGCGGTAGCGCCGGGGGAGGTTGTAGAGCCGGGCGTAGTCCTCGTCGTACTTGGCCTTGATACGGTCCTTGTTGGCGGGGATGAATGCGTCGAGTTCACTGTCGGCCACCGCGATGCCCGGGAGGAAGGCCTCGGGCAGGAGTCGGACGTACTCCACCGTGATGCTCGTCTCCTCGCGCTCCCACTCCGCCTTCACCTCCGCGTCGCTCACCACCGCCGCCCGCGCCACGAGGTCGTGGAGTTTGTCGAGGAGCAGTTGTTTGTGCATGCTCGCCTCGAAGTCCACCCGGTCCTGGCTGTTGGCCTCCAGGACCTTCCTGTATTTCGCCTCGTTGAACTTACCCTCCTCGTGGAAGGCTTCGATCTTCACGATGGCTCGCTTGACCTCGTCGTCGTGCACGGCGAGGCCCGCTTCGTCGGCTGCCTGCATCTCGGCCTGCACGGTGATCAGTTGATCGAGCACCCCGGTCTCGAGTTCAGCGCGCTTGGCCTCGTCGAGCGAACCCCCGGCCTGCCGGTAGGCGTTGCGGCGCAGGTCGTCGAAGGCCTTGGTGGTTATGACGTCGCCGTTGACAGTCGCGACGACGCT
>CAYHRZ010000855.1:0-1560 GCA_964359125.1 uncultured Klebsiella sp.
GACAACCTGCACCTCGCGGGGCGCACCGGGATGTTCTGGTACAACAACATGGACCACAGCATGGAAAACGCCATGCAGCTCGCGCGCAAGATCCTTCGCGACGCGGGCCGACTCGACGTCGACGACAAACAACTGGCCACGGGAACGGCGGGGTAGCCGGGGAGGGCCGGGGCCCCCGCCCGGCGCCACGGCGGCCTACTGGATCAGCGCGACGACGAACGCGAACAGCACCAGCGACTCGGTGAGCGCCAGGCCGATGATCATCGGGGTGAACAAGGAGCCGGCGGCCTGCGGGTTGCGGGCCATGCCTTCCAGCGCGCCGGAGGCGGTCTTGCCCTGGCCGATGCCGCCGCCGAGGGCCGCGAGGCCGATGGCGAGGCCGGCGCCGATGGGGCCGTAGTTCACGGCGGCGTCGTCGGCGGCGAAGGCCACCGTGGTGGAGGCGACGAACAGCGCGGCGGCGCGCAGGGAGAAAGAGAGAACCGAGTTCATGACAGCTCCGGGAACTAGTGGTGAGCGGGGGACTTGTGGTCGTGATCGTCGTCGTGGCCATGCGACATGTCGGCCGTCGACATGCCCACGTAGACAGTGGTGAGAAGCGAGAAGACGAAGCCCTGCAGGATGCACACGAAGAGCCCCAGCCCGTAGAAGGGCACAGGGATCACGAGGCTGCCCAGCAGGCCGAGGTAGTTGCCGCCGACGTCGCGGAAGGTGCCGACGACGAGGTGGTCCGCGAACATGTTGGCGGTGAGACGCACCGTGAGCGAGAACGGCCGGATGAACAGGCCGAGCAACTCGATGGGGAAGAGCAAGAAGCCCATCAGGAACAGGGGTCCCCAGAGGTGCTTGACGTAGGCAAAGCCGTTGCGGCTGAGCCCGGCGTAGTTGAACACCAGGAACACCACGATCGCCATCGAGAGGTTGTTGGAGAACACCTCCGTGGCGGGGAGGGTGCCGGGCACCAGCCCCATCAGGTTCATCGTGACGATGTAGAGGAAAACACCGCCGGCCAGCGGGAAGAAGTTGGCGACTTCCTTCTTGCCGACGATGCCCTCGACCAGGTTCCAGAAGGACTCGACGAACACTTCCATCAGGGCCCGCGGGCTGAAACTCGCCGCCGGGATGAACCGCTCCGGGCCTTCCTTCGCCATCTCGCGATCCAGCGCCGTGCGAGCGAGGAAGGCCAAGCCGAGCACGACGAGGCAGGCGAACCAGGTGGTGGGGATCACCCACGCCGCCGCGGGGTCGACCATGTGCAGGGCCTTGCCCACGCTGTCGTCGCCGAAGCCGGGGATGAACTGGAACCAGGTGAAGCCGCTGGCGAAGGGGAGGGTCATGGAGTCCTCACAGCCGCGGGCATCCCCACGACGCCGCGGACCAGCGTGGCGAGGAGCAGCGGGAAGAAGAAGCCGGTCACCACCGGGAGCACCGGGGTGAAGCGGGACAGCACGACCGCCATCGCCACGCCCAGCGCGGCCTTGCCGAGCAGGCGGAAGGCGGCGTTGCCCCCGAGCAGTAGCCCACGCGCCGCGTAGACCCAGGCGCCCAGGTTCAACAATC
>CAYHRZ010000856.1:0-645 GCA_964359125.1 uncultured Klebsiella sp.
GGCGCCACCGAGGTGTGCGACCTCGTCGACAACGACTGCGACGGCGCCGCAGACGAGGAGTTGCCGGTGTACCCGGCGTGGAGCGACGCCGACGGCGACGGCCACGGCGACGCCACCCTCGAGGCCGGCGAGTCTTGCGGGAACGTGGGCGGGGTGTCGATCGTCGACGACGACTGCAACGACGCCGACGCCGCGATCTCCCCCTCGGTGGCGGAGGTGTGCGACGGCATCGACAACGACTGCTCCGGCGACGCCGACAGCGACGCCATCGACGCCACCTGGTTCTACATCGACGCCGACGCCGACGGCTACGGCGTGAGCGGGGAGGGGCTCTTCCAGTGCGACCCCTCGGGCGCCTACACCGTCACCCTCGGGGGCGACTGCGACGACGCGGATCCGACCCGCAGCCCGGCGGTGGCCGAGACCGACGACGACCGCGACGAGGACTGCGACGGCTGGGTCGACGAGGACTTCGTGAGCGTGGGCGACATCGTCGTCACCGAGGTGGCGCGGCAGCCGTGGATGGGTGGGACCTCCACCGTCACCGACGCGCACTGGTTCGAGGTCTACAACGCCGGCGCCGTCACCATCGACGTCGCGAACTGGCTGGTGACGCGGAGCAACAGCGCCGCAGGCACCGACAGC
>CAYHRZ010000856.1:655-1555 GCA_964359125.1 uncultured Klebsiella sp.
AGCTTCTCGGTGGACCCGTCGCTTTCGCCGGTCCTGGAGCCGGGCGACTTCGCGGTGTTCTGCGAGTCCACCACCTACACGATGGACAACGACGCGAGCAGCACGCTGGTGTGCGACTACTTCTACGGTGACTCCACGCTGGCCGACAGCTACGTCAGCGCCTACATCGACAACACCTTCCACCTGCAACGCGACGACGACACGCTCTCCCTGACGCTGGCGAGCGCCGCCGTCGACAGCGTGAGCTGGAGTTACGACGCGACGATGGACACCTGGCCGCGCGTCGCGACGTACAGCATGCAACTCGACGCCGCGAGCGTCGAGGCCACCGCCAACGACGACTATGCCAACTGGTGTGCCACCCCCTCGGAGGTGTGGTACGACGACGGCGCCGCGGCGGTGGAGTACGGCACGCCCGGGGCGGAGAACGAGGATTGTCCCTAGTCTGGTCGCTGGTGCTGCTCGCGGGGGGCCTGCTCGGCTGCCCGGAGCAGGCGCCGGCCGACTACGTGCCGGAAACCGACGAGGACCAGGACGGTGTCTCGCCCGAGGAAGGCGACTGCGACGACCAGGACGCCACCGTGTTTCCCGGCCAGCGGGAGACCTGGTACGACGGCATCGACCAGGACTGCGACGGCAACGACGACGACCAGGACGGCGACGGGGCGGCGGTGTCGACCGACTGCGACGACCTGGACCCGGCCCGCTACCCGGGGGGAATCGAGCAGTGCGACGGTCGCGACAACGACTGCGACGGCGCGGTCGACGAGGAACCGGTGGACGGCCTCACGATCTACACCGACACCGCCCGGGACGGCGTGGGCGTGGGCGAGCCACTGTGGGTGGCCTGCGAGGCGGTGGACGGCACGGCGACGAGCGACGGCGACTGTGCCGACCTCG
>CAYHRZ010000857.1:0-1530 GCA_964359125.1 uncultured Klebsiella sp.
GTAGGAGGCGGGACTCGGGTAGGTCGGGTCCGGCGCGCTCGCGAGGCCGCCGGCCGCCTGGAGGGTGCCCCAGAGCGTGCCCACGTGCGTGTACCGAAAATAGTCCGGGTCGATCCCCGACAGCACGTCGCGGATGTCGGCGAGGAAGTACCCGTTGATGGTGGGCGTGAGGGTGCCGGTGCCGAAGTAGTACCAGGCCTGGGCAATACACTCGGTGCTCTGCTCGAAGTTCACGAAGTCGTAGCCGAAGCTCACCACGCGCAGGTCCGGCCCGGCGCCGGCCACCTGGTCCAAGACCGTCCGGAAGTTGGTGTTGTACAGGGCGCCGTTGTTCGCGCCGTTCCCGGACACGTAGTTGGCGAAGAGGTCGTTGCCGCCCATCGACAACCACGCCCACCGCGCCTCGGGGTGCAAGGCGAGGGTGTCGGGGATGGCCGTCGGGTACTGGTTGGCGTACTGGTCCGCCGTCGTGCCGCCGATGCCGTAAGCGGCGACGGTCAACCCGTAGGGCTGGAGCGCGTCGGCCAACTCGTCGGCGCTGCCCTCCGCCCAGGAGTCGCCAAACACCAGCACGTCGGCTGGGTACGCGAGGCTACCGAGCGCTAACCACACAGCACAGGCGACCGGCGCCGCGCGCGCACCAGGGCCAGCCCGCCGAGCAGGGCCCACCGGCCCGCCCCGGGCACCGCCGCGCAACCCTCGCCGCCTCCACCACCGCCGCCGCCGCCGCCGCCGTCGTCGCAACCCTCGTCGACGCCCGCGTCGCAGTCGTTGTCGATGCCGTCGCACACCTCGATACCGCTCGGCGAGGCCCAGCGGTTCGCATCGTCGCAGTCGCCGCCTTCGACAGTGACGCCGTCGCCGTCGTTGTCGTAGGCGTCGGTGCCCTCGTCGACCAGTCCGTCGCAGTCCTGGTCCTTGCTGTCCATCGACTCCGAGGCGCCGGGGTACACCGAGGCGGCAGCGTCGTTGCAGTCGCCACCCCGCTCCGAGTAGCCGTCGCCGTCGTCGTCGTAGGCGTTGGTGCCCTCGTCGACCCCGCCGTCGCAGTCGTTGTCGCGACCGTCCTCGATTTCGACGCCGAGCGTGCTGGTGGCCGCGTCGGTGTCGTCGCAGTCGCCGTCGGCCTCAGACTCGCCGTCGCCGTCGTCGTCGCTGTTGGTGGTGCCCTCGTCGACCTCGTCGTCGCAGTCGTTGTCGGCGCGGTCGGCCCGCTCGGGCGCCCCCGGGAACGTCAGTTCGTCGTCGTCGTCGCAGTCGCCACCGTCGACCGAGTAGCCGTCGCCGTCGCCATCGGCGCTGCCATCGTCGACCACGCCGTCGCAGTTGTCGTCGACCCCGTTGAGCGGCACCTCGTCCTGGAACGGCCGAATCGACGCGTCGTTGTCCAGGCAGTCGCCGTCGTCTTCGGAGAAGCCGTCGCCGTCGTCGTCGAAGCAGTCGGTGCCCTCGTCGGTGCTGCCGTCGCAGTCGTTGTCGTCGCCGTCGCAGTACTCCTCGGAGCCCGGGAACACGCTGGCGTCGTCGTCG
>CAYHRZ010000858.1:0-1523 GCA_964359125.1 uncultured Klebsiella sp.
GGGGGGGCCGCCCCCGACTCGATCTCCTGGTCGATACTCAGCAGTTCTGCCTCGTCGTCCATGACCGACACGGCCTGCACGTGCCACACACTCGACGCCGGGATCCCCGCCACGGTGAAGCGGTGCTCGGTCGTGGGCTCGGCGTCCGCTGCGGTCTGTTTGCCGTACTCCTCGTCGGGACCGTAGCGCACGGCGCCGATGGTGGGTTCCTCGGTGGACCAGGACACCTCGAACACCGTGGGCGCCACCTCCGAACGGGAGATCGCCACGTCGAAATCGCCCTCTGTCCCGGGGTCGCAGGCCATCACGAAGAGGAGGGGGCTCACGGCCCCGCACCTTAGCGCGGGCCCGGCGCACCCGCCGGGGCCGAACGTCCAGGAAATGTCAGCGAGCCGAGGAGGAGGGCAGCGGTGACCGTGCCGTGACAGCAGCGTGTTCAGGTGGCACATGCGCCTCGTCGACAGTTGCCTCCGGTACCTCGTCGGTCTCACCGTGATGGCCGTGGCGGTGTTGGTCTTCGCCCTCGGGTGCACGCTGCTGTTGCCGTGGCGGGCCCTGCGGATCCGCCTCTGCAACCACTTTGGCCACGTAGTGGGCAGGAGCATCCTCGCGGTCACCGGGACGAGGGTGATCGGCGACCCCAAGCCCACCGCCGACGCCGCGGGACCCGCGATCTACGTGTCGAACCACACCTCGCCGCTGGACATCTTCCTCGGCATCTGGCTCGCACCGATGGGCACCTGCGGCGTGGCCAAGAAAGAAGTGGTGTACTACCCCTTCTTTGGCCAGCTCTACCTGGTGTCCGGCCACCTCCGCATCGACCGCAAGGACCGCCGCAGCGCGATCGAGGCGCTGGGCGACATCGCGAGCCTGGTGAAGAGGCACGCCCTCGGCATCTGGATCTGGCCCGAAGGGACACGCTCGGCCGACGGTCGCCTCAGGGCCTTCAAGAAGGGTTTCGCCCACCTGGCCATCGCCACCGGGCTGCCGGTGGTCCCGGTCGCGGTGTCGGGCGCCCACCAGATCTGGCGAAAGAACAGCTTCCTGCTCCACCCCGGCGAGGTGAGGGTGGCCGTGTTGCCCGCGATCGGCACGCAGGGTTGGAGCATCGACACGCTCGACGCCCACGTCGCGGAGGTTCACCGCGCGCTCAACGCCGCGCTGCCCCCGGAGCAGCGCGGCGAGGAACTAGCGGTCGCCGCGAAGTAGGCGCTAGCGCCCGAAGATGCCGGTGATGCCGAGCAGGCGGATGAACACTGCGGTCAGGCTCTCCCCCGCGAGTGCGCCCGACGAAGCCGGGATGATCGACTCCTCGGCCTTCGGGTTCTTCCGGAGCATGCCCGTGGCGATGGCCGCGCCGATGAACATCGAGATGGTGTTCGAGGCCGGCGTGGTGAACCCGAGTCCCAGGCCCGCCGCCGAGGGGATGTAGGGACGCGCGGCGGGGAAGGCGCGCTCGGCCAGCACCATCAGGATCCCCAGGACCCCGCCCACCGCGATCGAGATCTGGGCGGTGGGGTGGA
>CAYHRZ010000859.1:0-1511 GCA_964359125.1 uncultured Klebsiella sp.
AGGTGTCGCAACAGTTCCGGTCGCGACAGGCGCGGCAGGTGTTCGCGCACGCGCGGAGACGCCAAGAGCTTGGCGCTCGGAGTGGCCCTGCTGCACGTGGCCACAACTCGAAGGCTCGACCGCGAGCCGGGGCGCTGTGACCGCGAGCCGGGGCGTTGTGTCCGCGAGCCGGGGCGTTGTGACCGCCCGGCGGCGACCTGCTCCGCTCGGCAGGCGTATTCGCGGCGTTCACCCGTCGCGGGCCGCCGACGCAGGCTCCTCTGGCAGTGTCGGCGCGGTCTGCCGTGGCCACAACTCGGAGGCTCGACCGCGAGCCGGGGCGTTGTGACCGCGAGCCGGGGCGTTGTGACCGGCTCCAAGTCGAAATGTGTCGCGACAGTAAGTGCGGCTCGCGCGTCCTGGGCGTGGAGAGCGGGTTGACGCTGGGAACCGGGGAGTTCACCACGGAGGGCGCGGAGGACACGGAGGTCGTTGGGGTGGGACGGTGCCGCCCGGGGGGCACGGTCACCGCCGGGGACACGCTCTCTGCGGCTTGGCGGCTTGGCGTGAGGACTCCGGCGGGGCGACCGCGGCGTGGCGGGGCACAGGGCACGCCAAGGCGCGGAGACGCCAAGAGCTTGGCGCCCGGGAGGAGCGTTCGGCGGGGGACCGGCTTCGCGCGGGCTTCCCCGTCTCCGGCTCGCCGCCGGCGCGCTCGCGACCGGGTGTGGTGGCGCCATGCGCACAGCCTGAGCCAAGAGGGCAAGAGCGATCAAGGGCTAGCCCGCGCGAGGCGGAGGCCCACGATGTTGCCCCGCCAAGTGGCCTGGTTCTCCGATCTGAACCCCACCCTCGACTCATCAGGCGAGAAGAGCCAACTGCCACCGCGCTGTACCCGGAAGGAGTCCGGCGAAGCGTCCGTGATCCACGCGCTACCGTCGCCGGGGACGTCGTCGTACCTCCCCTGATACACATCCTGCACCCACTCCCTGACGTTTCCCGACATGTCGCAAATACCGTAGTCGTTGCGGGCCTTCTGGCAGATAGGGTGTGTGGTCGTCCCGCTGTTGCAGTCGTACCAACCCACGTCGGCCCAATCGTCGCTCCCCGCGTACGTGTACGACTGCCCGCCCCGCGCCGCGTACTCCCACTCCGCCTCGGTCGGCAGGCGGTACGTCACCCCGTCCCGCGCCGACACCTTCCTCGCGAACGCCAGCGCGTCGTCCCACGACACCTGCTCCACCGGGCAGGAGGGGCCGCACTTCGAGAAGTACGAGGGGTTGCTCCCCATCACCACCTCCCACTCCCCCTGCGTCACCTCGTGCTCCATCAGCCAGAATCCCTTCGTCAACGTCACCTTCCGCTGCGGGTGCTCGTCGGAGTCGCCCACGCCTTCCGGCGAGCCCATCATGAAACTCCCCGCCGGGATCCACTTCATCAACCCCAGCGTGGGGCTGGTCCAGTCGGAGCCTGCCCCGGGGGGGGGGGGGGGGGGGGGGGGGGGGGGGGGGGGGGGCGGGGGGGGCGGGCGG